>NZ_JBNUPM010000003.1:0-123105 GCF_050409425.1 Facklamia sp. P13064
GAAAAATAGACCAAGGAAAGGTATAAAATATAAACCACCTAAAGAAGAACTTTTTGGATTCTTACTATCAGTGTTGCATTTGATTGGACAATTCGTCAAAAGAAAAAACGCCTAGTTTATAAACTGGGTGTTTTAATCATTTTAAACTATATCAATCGAAACAGGGTAATCAATATTTAAGTCAGGATCTTCTTCGTTCACTAATTTTAGCGTCATTTCTAAATCATCATCGATAGTAACATCTTCTGCCATGATATTCATGGTTCTATCTGTCTTATTTTCTACTTCAAAGACGAACTCATAATAATACCCTAATTCTTCATCATCTTTTTCATTTACTTCGACATATTTAATGAAGAAGTCTTTGTCATCCGTAATAATATATTCTTCATCTCCACCTGTTAATTCTTTTAACTTGGCTTTCTTGTCTTTCAGCTCCTCTTTGAGAGCTTTAATTTCGATTTTCAATTCTTCAATCTTTTCTTCATCTTGAGCGGAGACAGTCACTCCCCCCAACATCATCATACTTGCCAATAGCACTATATTTTTTTCATCAATGACTCCTCCTTTTGATTTTAATAGTTTTATTTCTTGTCTATATTAACCATAACATTGAAGGAGAAGACATTCAATTAGATAGCTTATTGCCTTAGAGAATAATAAATAGAAAACCAAAAGGACTTAAAAACTTTTTGAATTTTTATAACAATATAGTTTTAGAATAATTAAAGATAATTAAAATTTCTAATTGGAACAATTGTAAATAAAGTTAATTTCTTTATCTTTTTCCCTAGAATTTATCTATTAGATGGAGTATGCTTAAAAAGATGTAAAAAAAGCTGGAAAAAAATTGTGAATAAAATAAGGTGATCAAATGTATAAGAAAATAGCAGCCAGCCTAGTAGTGTGTTCAATTTTACTGTTAATCATTTATATGACATTTAATGCTAACAATCAGAATGAATCGACCTTTTCAAAAATCGAATTGAGTGCTCGAAAGAACAAATCGCCTGAAGCTTATCGCAAAGAACTATTGGAATTATATGAAACGCAACCCTTAACCGGAGAGGGTGTGGTTGAAGAAAGAGAATTAAGAGATATTAGTCTTAATGAGTATAATACAAAAATAGAGACCATTTTAGCTGAAATAACTGATCAACCACTCAAAGAATCCATCCATTCTTTAGCCGAGAGAGATCGGCCGCTAGTCGAATTAAATCAAGAGGTTCGTAATTTTAAAAAGAATATGGAAAATCCTAACAAATATTCTCCAGGTTTTTTAATTAAAGTGAAAGAAATTGATCGTAAATTAGAAGCAAACAACTTAACAAGAACATACAAAGACTTGAGTCACTGTTATCAAAGTTGGGGAAAGGCAATTTATGAACATTCTATTCCAGTCCCTCGTAAAGTCTATGCTGACCCAGACCTAGGGAAGTTTATAAACATATCAGCCCAGCCAGATGAAAATACTAATACTCAAATGCACTCTGCTAAATTTGCAGTCTTAACGTTTGATGACGGGCCCAACCCAGTCACTACGCCACAAATCCTAGATATTCTTAAAGCACATGATGTGAAAGCAACCTTTTTTGTATTGGGTCAAAATGCAGAAAAGTATCCCGAAATCATTCAACGCATGCATGATGAAGGGCACTTGGTGGGCAACCATTCCTACAGTCATCGAAATTATACAATAATTAGTGATACTGATGTTCTATATGAACTGAATCACACTAACGAAATTATTGAAAGGGTGACTAATGCCCCTGTCAACTACTATCGAATGCCATATGGAGCAGGTGGCAAACGTGAAATGAATTTAACGGAAATGACTCCTGTTCTATGGAACGTTGATTCGGAAGATTGGAAGAGTCGAAATGAACAAGCCATTATCAACCGTGTAGTAGCAACCCTATTACCTAGTCCAGTAATTTTAATGCACGACATCTATCAAGAATCGGCTAACTCATTAGGAGCAGTCATTGAAAGCGTCCAAGCCAATGGGTATCAGTTTGTGCGACTGGATGAAATGATGTAATTATTCAAACCTCATTATCATAAGTATAAATGCCTAGCTAGAATTCAAGTCTAGTTGGGCATTATTTTTTCTTTTGTTTAATAGTTTTTTACAATTTTAGATTATAACTAATGAGCCATAATCTATTTATAAAAATAATATGCTATATAAACTGATTAAGTAATAACCAAGTGTTATAATTAAATTATGAAGCGTTTACACAAAAATTTAGGAGGTATTTTATGAAGAAGTTTTTCGCAAGCATTGTTGCCATGTTATCGGCAGGAATGTTACTGGCTCAACCAGTAGCTGCCTGTACAGGCGTATATGTTGGTAAGGGCCTTACAGAAGATGGGTCAGTTATTTTTGGCCGAACAGAAGACTTAGAACAAAGCCATAATAAGACTTTTGTAGTAATTGAAGCGACGGAAAATGAAGAAGGCGCAAAGTTAGTGGATGAATATACTAAGTTCGAATTTGAACTACCAGCTCAATCTTATAAGTATTTTGCTGTGCCAGATACCACCCCTGAGTGGGGCTTGTATTATGAAGCAGGTTATAATGAGTATGGTGTAGCGATGGATGCGACCACTACTACTTATACTAATGATGAAGTTTTAGCGGTTGACCCTTTAGTTGAAAATGGTCTTTCAGAAGGAATCATGACGACCGTCGTTTTAGGTCACGTTAAAACAGCGCGTGAGGGCGTGGAGTTGTTAGCATCGATTATCGATGAGAAAGGCTCTTCCGAAGGCAACGGATTGATTATTGCTGATAAAAATGAAACTTGGTATATGGAAATTTTATCCGGTCATCAATATGCTGCGATGAAGTTGCCAGATGATATGTTTGCCGTATTCCCCAACTCGTTCTTCTTAGAAACAATCGATGTGAACGATACTGAAAATGTGATTGCCTCTGCCGATTTAATTAACATTGCAGAAGAAGCGGGTACTTATGTCGAGGAAGAGGGGATGATTCGGGTTGCTGATTCTTATGCAGCTGAAATAGATCCCGGGTCTGTGTCTAGGTATTGGTCTGGAGTAAAAACCTTAGATCCAGATGCAGAAGTTTCTTTAGATGACACAGAGTTTCCATTCTTACATTCTACGGATAAAACAATCACATTAGATCAAGTCATGAGCTTACAACGAAATCGTTTAGAAGATACAGATTATATTCCAGCGGATAACATCGCATCTGCTACCGGTGGACAAGTTGTTAAAGAAACTGAAACAACAGAAGGTGAAGAAACCAAAGCAACAGAAAGCGAAGAGGCTGAGGCAACAGAAGGTGAAGAAACCAAAGCAACAGAAACCGAAGAAACCGAAGTAGAAGAAAGCGAAGAAACTGAAGCAACAGAAACCGAAGAAACCGAAGTAGAAGAAAGCGAAGAGGCTGAAGCAACAGAGGGCGAAGAAGCTGAAGCAACAGAAGGCGAAGAAGCTGAAACAACAGAGGACGAAGAAACTGAAACGACTGAAAAGCAAGAACCAGAAAAGCCTGAGAATGCTTTATATCCCATTGGTAACAAAAATACAATGGAAGCTCATATCTTCCAAATTTATGAAGATATGCCTGAAAAAGTACCAGGTGTGATGTGGTTAGCGATGGGATCACCTACCGTTTCACCTTACTTACCATACTTTGGAAATATCAATGACACACTATCTGCTTACCAAGTGGAAGCCAATGAATATGATCCAGAATCATTCTATTGGGCAGTAGATAATCTACTAACCATTATGTTAGAAGATGAAGAGAACTTAAAACCAGAAATGAGAGAAAAGATCTTAGCCATTGAAAAAGCTGGTAAAGATAAATACGAAGAATTACGTCAAGAACTTATCACGATGTATGCGGAAGATCCCCAAGCAGCTGCAGAATGGATTACTGAACAAACCATGCAATTAGCTCAAGATGCCTTTGACCAAATTAAAGATTTAGAAGCAGAGTATGTAGAGAAATAAGGCTCATTGTTCAATCGGATTGATAATATTTTTCAAGAGATCAAGCAGCATGTTTTTGTTGCTTGATCTTTTTTTCCTGACGTAAAGCGTTATGAAATGACTAAACCACTTGCTCGGAAGTGTGTGTAGTATTGATAGCCATCAGCATATCTGTTGAGAAGTTTAATCTTATGGTTAATTCCTTCAATTGGTTCATTGATTTGAGGAGGGAGGAATAAGTTCTATTTTTAATAATGGTTTGATGCCCATTATATATCGAACAAATAAGGATAGAATAGGTTAGTATTGTTTGATATAGATATTGTTTCAATAATTAACAGCAAAACATTTCACTATGTTGATGTAATAATTTATGATATCAAAACTATTAATAAATAGGCTCAAGAAGCTAAGAATTATTGCTTAATCTAAGGCTTCTCTTTTGTTACTCTTAATAAGAGGATAAAACTTGATAAAGTTAAAGAGAGTGTTTCCGTGGAAATAAGAGTGTTGAATGAAGCAGATATAAAGGAAGTTATGACCATGAAAGAACTATTCAAGCGGTAAAAAAGCTTTAAAATTATATTCTGAAGATAAAACAGATAATCCCTTAAGAACAAACATTGATTTAGAAGAATTCGGAGGTCAAAATTTATCCATGCCAAGTTTAGCTGGCTCGGCGACAGGGTTTAAAATAGTTTCTGTCTATCCGAATAATATCCATGTTTAAAACAGGGGGACACGCTCAACATCAATTAGAAGCGATGTTATCAGCGCAACCAATTAAAGAAGAGTGTGCCTTTGATAGTGACCAAGAGCGTGCTAGCGCATTCGCTTAAAAAAATGATGGATTTATTCGCTAAAAAGTTTGACGTTGAAATTAAAGCTGTTGCTTCTCCAAAAGAAACAATCGGTGGGGACGACGTTATCACAATTGTTACCACATTACAAAAGCTGTTTTTGATAGTGAAAATCTTAAACCAGGAGCCCATATTAATGGCGTAGGCTCATACACGCCAGACATGCAAGAACTTCCTGAAGCAATTTTTGCTCAAGCAGGTAAGATCTATTTAGATACCAAAGATGGAGTCTTAAATGAATCAGGCGATTTAATCAATCCGCTCAAAAAAGGTATTATACAAAAAAGTCCATCACAGGTGAATTAGGTCAATTAGATTCAGGTAAAATAGCCGGGCGTCAATCAGAAGACGAACTCACTGTCTTTAAGACGATAGGCTCTGCTGTTTTAGATATTATAGTTGGAAAAGCGATTTATGAAAAAGCTATGGAATTAAACAAGAGCCAAGTGATTGAATTATAAATCTAAGTCACTTCTATGCGAAGTGCTTTTATATAAATAAAGTTAAAATTTAAAGAGAATAAGTAGGGAAAAATGATGAGCTGTTATACTTATTAAACAAAGAAAAAGAAATTAACTTTAGGGAGGTCATCAATGAAGTTACCAACGATTAATTTTGAAGAAGTAAATTTCTTTACCATACTCTTAAGGCCCCTTTTAGCTATGTTGATTAATGGTATGATTGGTTTTGGACGTGGATTGAAAATCATCCAGCCGGTATGCGTACTTATATTTTAGTCTGTGTAACTTCAGCCATGGTAATGATGACCAATCAGTTTGCAGCCGAATTTTTTTGAAGGAGTTGATGCTACACGGATGGGGTCGCAAGTTGTGAGTGGGATTGGCTTTTTAGGTGCCGGTATGATTTTAGTTACTAATCGTGACAAAATTAAAGGGTTAACCACGGCTGCGGGCTTGTAGTCTTCGGCTTGTATTGGCTTAGCAATTGGGATCGGCTTCTACGAAGCAGCAATTGTTGTAGGCTTTATACTCCTAATCACTTTGACCTTCTTACAAAGACTTGAAAGCTCATTAAGGAAGAAAACACCTTGGGTAACGGTTTTTGTGCAAGCAAATGATGTTCAATCTTTTAATGAGGTCCTTCATTTTATTGAAGTGTCATTAGTTACCGTCACTTTTATCAAACCCTTAGTGAATAATAGTGACCAACTTGATTATTTAGTCCGTCTAGTAATTCCTAAAGAAGTTCATGCTGAAAAGTTCTTTCAAGATATCAATCAGCTTGCAGGCGTGAGTATTTATGAATCGGAAGATGAATATAATGAATAAAAAAGCTAGTCAAATGTTATCACCATTGGCTAGCTTTTTGCTTATATATTTTTATAGAATATTCCTCTTGGATGTAATCAATTAGAGGATGATGATCTTGGTAATGGGTTGATTCAAGTGTTTTAATTGGAGTAATCCCCATCAAACAGTTGGTCATAAAACCAGCTTGGAAAGTTTGTCTTTCTTGCCAGTCTATGGGGCGAATAGTCACAGGGAAATGGTCAAGCACCCATTGACGCATAATACCTGGAAGAAGACCTGCGCTTGTTGGAGCAGTGATAAGCTCTTGGTCTTTAACAAAAAAGAGATTCGTAAAGCTTCCCTCAGTGATCTGGTCTTTTTCATTTAAAAAGATGCATTCAAAAGCCCTTTTTTCTCTTATCTGCTTTAAATTAATTTTGTTCGCTAAGTACATAGTGGACTTATGTTGCAAGAGTGTGTTAGAGGAATGGCGCTGCCACTTGGCTAATTTTAATGGCTTTGCAGGCAAGAATCTCTTACCATAGGGATCCGATCGTTCTTGTAGAACAAGATTACCTGGTGAGAGGATGATTTTTAAAGCCCCATCCACCATTTCTTTCTCGTTAATAGAGTTGACAATAACGTTTTTGGTTATAGAACTTTTGAAACCTAAAGCTTTGGCTGATTGACACAAACGGCTAAGATGTTGGTCTAAGAAGAGCGCTTGTCCATTGATAACTTTAAGGGTGGTAAAAACACCTTGTCCAAAAAGAAAGCCTTCATCTAATTTGATGTAAGCCATGGTTGGCACTCCTTCATTAGTTGATCCAACATAGAATAATCAATAGTCTGAGCGACATCGGTCCAGGCCTGGTCGGGATTGTGATGGACTTCGACCATAATCCCCGAAATATCAGCGGCTAAAGCGGCTTTACTTAAAGGGAGGATGAGGTCGCGTCTACCACTGGCATGGCTAGGATCAATAACGACAGGTTGTTTCGTTTTGGCTTGGAGGAGAATAGCACCTGCTAAATCAAGGGTGTTGCGTGTTTCATCTTGAAAGCTACGTATGCCGCGTTCGCAGTATACAACCGAAGCTTTTCCTTCGCTCATTAAATACTGACCGGCCATTTCCCATTCTTTAAGAGTTGCTGAAAACCCTCTTTTTAATAGGACAGGTTTACCGGCTTGACCTAACAACTTCAGCAGTTGGTAATTATACATATTTCGAGAACCTACTTGAAACATGTCCACAAGATCGATCAGCTTTTCGACATCATATTCACTTAAAACTTCTGTGACCATCGGGAGGTGAACTGAATCAGCGGCGGCTCTTAAGTACTTTACACCTTCAAAGCCTAAACCTTGAAAAGCATGAGGGCTAGTTCTTGGTTTATAAGCACCCGCTCGAATCATGTCGACTCCCGCCGCCTTCAAGGCTTGAGCTTCTTTAAAAATATGTTCTTCAGATTCAATAGAGCAGGGTCCAGCGATAACAATAGCTGGTTGTTTGCCAAAAGTGACTTGCTTTACAGATACAGAATTCATTGTCATTTATATCTTCTCTTTCTATGTGATAGGTGATGGATTATTAGGATTAAAGAGGTAATTTTTGATAAAATCCAGAGCTTGAAGGTAGCCTGCAGGGCCTTGTCCTTCAATTGTTATTAAGGCTAAATCTTTGATATATGAGACTTGTCGGTAACTTTCTCTTTGACTAATAGGACTTAGATGGACTTCTACAAAAGGAATGGCAACGGCTGCTAAAGCATCGCGAATAGCGATGGATGTATGGGTGTAGGCAGCGGGGTTTATTACTATGCCATCCACCTTTTGATAAGCATTTTGAATTTTATCGACTAAGGCTCCTTCGTGGTTGGATTGAAAGATATCAAGGTCTACAGCATATTCATTTGCCCATTTTTTTAAAGAGTTTGTTAAGTCAGAGTATGAGGTTTGACCGTATATTTCTGGTTGACGGATGCCTAATAAGTTAAGGTTGGGTCCGTTGAGGACTAATAATCGCATGTTTGATCAGCCTTTCTTGCATTTCTTGATAGCTAGTTGGGATAGAAGACTTGACGGGAATAATGAGGTCTGCACTCTCTTGGTAGAGTGTTTTTCGTTCATTCCATAAACGCTTAACTTGGTCTAGCGAAGCTGAAAGTGGTCGGCCCTTTCGAGACAGTTCTTCTAAGGGGCGCTCCAATAGAATCAATCGACCATTCTGAGTTAGAGCTTGTCGGTTCCTTGCCCTTAAAATGGCACCTCCGCCCGTGGCAATTACTTGCCCATTTTCCTTAGCCACTTGATGAATGATTTTTTCTTCTAGGTCGCGAAAAGGTTTTTCGCCCACCTTGGAAATATATTCAGAGATCGGTTGATGGATGACAGCTTCGATCAATTGATCGGTGTCTAAAAAGGGGCGGCCTAGCTGATCAGCCAGTTTTTTTCCGAGAGTGGTCTTGCCAACACCTGGCATTCCGATAAAAACTAAGTTTTCGATTCCCTGCCAATAGGATTGGCAAATTTGATGGATGAAGTCTGTCGGATAAGACTTACCGGTAAAAAGTTGACTGGCAAAAAAAGCTTGAGCAATTAACATGTCGAGTCCACCTATAGCTTGAATGCCTTGGCTTTTGGCTTGGAGGACTAAAGAAGAGCGTAAGGGATTATAGATGAGATCAACGACCGCTTCTAGTTGAGGGAATGCGGTCAAGTTTAATCTTAAATCCTGGTTATTAGGGTACATACCAACCGGTGTCGCATTGAAAATAACTTGAGCCGCCTGATTGTTAGCCTTTAATGGTGGGAAAGCTTGGCGAATGCTTAAATGGCTAACTCGGTGACAGTTATGGTTTTTAGCATAAACAGCAATCATTTTGGCAGAGCCACCGGATCCAAGAATAAGCACATTTTTGCCTGTTAAGGTCAGATGATTATTTTTTAATAAAAAGTCTAAGCCAGCGTAGTCAGTATTATAGCCTTTGAGTTTTCCCTCTTCATTCACAATTGTATTGACCGATCCGATGGCTTTAGCCAAGGGGTCTAGGTTGTCTAAATAAGGTAAGGCCGCTTCTTTATAAGGAATAGTCACATTGAGTCCGAGGTAGTTTTTCTCTAAAAGAAAGTCTTTCAACTGATTGGGTTCTAATTCAATTAAGTGATAGGGATAGTTCCCAATTCGTTGGTGAATAGATTGGGAATAACTATGACCTAATTTACGTCCGATTAAGCCACAAAGAGTGGGTTTTTTATTTTTTTGAGATGTCTGTAACATAAGAACCTACTTTCTAAAGGCGGCAATTAATTTTTTGTTGAAATAGTTGGCCATTGACCGTCCATCATCATTAGGTCTAAAAGGCAAATAGCGGTCATTGCTTCAATAACGGGAACAACCCGAGGGACGATACAAGGATCATGCCGGCCCTCAATCGTCAATTCTTGATTAACTTGTTTATCAAGGTTGACACTTGCTTGGGGTTGACCGATAGAAGAAGTAGGCTTAATTGCTACTCGCATAATCAAGGGCATGCCAGTGGTCAAACCACCGATAATACCGCCGTGATGGTTGGTCAGCGTTTTAACCATCAGGTTATTATCCAAATAATAAGGATCGTTGTGCTGGCTGCCGCGTAAGTTTGCTCCAGCAAAGCCCGTTCCGAATTCTACGCCGCGAGTGGCGGGAATGCCAAACATGGCATGGGCTAATTTAGCTTCACACGAATCATAGAGGGGTTGACCGATACCAACTGGTAAGCCGTCAACGATTACTTCGATTTGCCCTCCTACAGAGTCTTTATCTTCTTTAGCGGCTAGGATAGCTTCCTTCATGGCTTGGCCTTGCAGGTCATCAATTACGGCAAATTCTTTATTAACTAATTCACTTAAGGCTTTAAAATCAGGTTGCGCAAAATCAACTAACCGGTCTTTTATACCAGCGATTGAATGAATGTGGCTATAAATTTGGATGTCGCTTGTTTCTAATAAATAGCGGGCAATACTACCAGCCATTACAATTGGAGCAGTCATGCGCCCTGAAAAGTGTCCGCCCCCACGAATGTCATGGTGTCCCTCATATTTAATGAAAGCAGGATAATCAGCATGTGAGGGGCGCGGGAGATAGTGATGTTGGGCATAATCCTTGGACTGCATGTCTTGATTCCTAATTTCTAAGCAAAGGGGCGCCCCACAGGTTTTACCGGCTACAATACCTGCTTTGACTTCAAATAAATCAGTCTCGTTACGGCTAGTTGACCAAACCTTTTTACCAGGACGACGACGTTCGAGAGCTGTTTGAATGGCTGCATAAGGGAAATCTAAACCGGCAGGAAGGCCATCAATGACTACCCCTATCGCTTTAGCATGGGATTGTCCGTAAACAGTGAGACGAAAATTTTGACCGAGACTAAAGGACATGATAGATACCTCCTAATTTTTGAAAATCATCGAAGAAGTGGGGATAAGATTTAGAAACACAGTCCGCCCCTTTAATAATCACAGGTTCTTGGGCAAAACTACCGGCAATGGCAGCTGTCATTGCAATACGGTGGTCTTGAAAAGTATCCACAATTCCGCCATGAAAGCCTTGCCCTCCTTGCAAGATGAACCCATCTGCTTCAGCTTGTATGTAGACACCTAAAGCTTGCATAAGAGCTACGGTAGATTCTATTCGGTCACTTTCTTTTAAGCGGAGGCGTTGGCCGTTAACGATGCGAGTAATCCCAGCTTTTCTAGCGGCTGCTAGGGTAAGGATAGGAATGGCATCGGGCAATTGACGGGCATCGATTTCCACTATTTGATTACTTGCAGTTGAAGTCTTACTGGGATGATAGTCAGTGGATTGTTTTGCCGGCTCGGGGATGGGATAGCCCAATTTATCCAAATAGGACAAAGCCTGACGGTCTGCTTGGAGACTGTCAAAAGTAAGATTTAAGACCTGGACGCCTGCTACTAAGAAGAAAAGGGCGTTGGACCAATCGCCTTCTACTTGGTAGGGCGCTGCTTGTATAGGTCCAGCGAGTAAGTGATAGGCTTGAGTTTGATGAGAAAAATCAATCCTTTTACTAAATTCTTTTAAGCTAGCTAAGGTCATGTCGACATAGGCAGCGGATTCCAAAGGCGAAGTTAATTTTATCTGACTTGCTTTATTTAAATGAGCGAGAGCCAAAGCTAATCCTGAAATAAATTGAGAAGAAACATTACCTGGAAGTTGGTAATTTCCTGCTTCTAACTTGCCTGAAAGCCAGATACTAGGGCCTTCTTCTTGCCAATAAATACCTAATTGGTCAAACAAGTCCCAATAAGGTTGGTTGGTTCGATTGATCAAACTCCCTTGGCGAAGGATTTCGACCTGTTGGTTCTTTTCTAACCGACTAGCTAAGATAGGAATTAGAAAGCGTAAGCTTGTTCCCGACTCGCCCACATTGAAGTGGCGCTTCATAGAATGAGCATCTGGCAGGATATGGTATGCTTTTTGATCTGAATCATGGTGAACCAGGCAACCTAGTCCTTCAATACAAGTCAATGTTGCTTCTAAATCTTTTGAAAGACGGTCTAAATAGATGGTAGAGGGACCATTGGCTAAGCTGGCTGCAAAGAGTGCTCGATGAGCGTCTGATTTAGAAGGAATTGCAGAAATACTGCCTTTTAAAGAGTGAGGCATAATTTGAATATCCATCTACAATCGACTCCCTGCTTCAATCCATTGGCCTAATTCATGAATAGGAATGGCTTGTCGGACACAATTTCCTATTTCAACAGGAATAATTAAGTGAATCGTTTGGTCTTGTTTTTTCTTGTCGTGATTAATGGCGTTCAGTAAATCATGGTTATCACAGTAATAAGTCTGGAATAGTCCTTGTTTTTGGTATAAATCTTCAAGAAGAGGAACAAATGATTGGCGGGCCCAACCCAATTTAAAACTAGCACGAGCCATCCATAATAGGCCGATTGCGACTGCTTCACCATGGTTCACTTGGTGGTTGCTAATACTTTCAATGGCATGGGCGAAAGTATGACCTAAATTAAGGAATTGTCTTTTACCTTGATCGTGAAAATCATTAGCAACATAGGCGTGTTTTATTTCTAAAGACCGTTTAATTAGATTCAAGTAGTTGAGTTGACTTTTATCTCGCCTGATGTCCTCCAATA
The DNA here is from genome assembly GCF_050409425.1 of Facklamia sp. P13064. Lineage (NCBI taxonomy): Bacteria > Bacillati > Bacillota > Bacilli > Lactobacillales > Aerococcaceae > Facklamia > Facklamia sp. P13064. The sequence goes on from NZ_JBNUPM010000003.1 coordinate 12,233, forward strand.
AAGCGGGGTCAGTAAGGATCGCATATTTTATAATTTCTGCTAACCCATTGTTAATTTGTCTGATATCTAAGGTGTCTAAATAGGTAATATCGATATGAACCCAAGCGGGATGATAGAAAGTACCCACTTGATTTTTATAGGCACCAAAATTAATGCCATTTTTACCCCCAATGGCAGAGTCAACCATAGCTAAAAGAGTCGTCGGAACTTGTATAAAGTTGATTCCTCTTAAATATGTGGCGGCTAAAAAGCCCCCTAAGTCACCAATGACGCCACCACCAAAGGCGATTAGGCAATCAGACCGAGTAAGTTTTTCTTCTACCATGCGATTCATCACTTCTTGATAACAAGCTAATGACTTTGACGCTTCACCGGCAGGAACAATATGGTAAGAAAAGGATGCTAACTGCCCAAGTTGATCAATTTGGTCTTGGTAAAGGGTCGCCACATTTTGATCCGTTAGTAGAAACTTTTTTCCGCTCATTTGGCTTAAGCGTTTTTTTAATTGACTAAAATGATGGTGTTCTAGATAGATTGGATAAGGAAAAACATTCAATTGGATGTCCAAAATGTACCCTCCTAAACAAAAATAGGAGCTCTGAGAAATTCAGAGCTCCGCTAAAGATGGATAATAAAACAGCGGAAGATAAAAGGCATCGCATGATTGTTCATTTCGTTTTACAGCAACTTCCCATCTGTAAATACTTTACGCACCTTTTATACTCTGTTCAAAGTTCTCCTTCATTATAGGTGAATGATAGCACTTGTCAATCATTGACAAGGATTAAATGCTATTCTTTTTAAATTACTTTTCAGGTATTTTTACTAACTACAAATTGTGATAAAATAGGACAATAACCAGTTGCATAGATATCGTTGAAAAAAATGTTAGGAGAAACCATTATGAAGTTTGTTATCATTGATAATTATGATTCCTATACTTATAATCTGTTTCAATTAATAGCCAAAGTGACGCAAGAAGTTCCGTTGGTTATTAAGAATGATCAAATGTCATATGAAGAATTTAAATTGTTAGATTTTGATGCGGTGGTTATTTCACCAGGTCCTGGAAGTCCTGAAAATCCTGAAGATTTTGGTCTTTGCCGTGAAGTAATCGAAAAAGAAGAACGTCCCATATTGGGCATCTGTTTGGGTCAGCAAGGAATTTACTATCTGAATGGAGGAGAAATTATATTGGCTCCTCAGCCTGTTCATGGGCGGCTGAGTGAAATCAGACATAATAATCAAGGGCTTTTTAAAGGACTACCGCAAGATTTTAAAGTGACCCGTTACCATTCTTTAGTCTGTAAAGAAGAGAAATTGGAGAACATTCAAGTGGATGCGAGAACGCACGATGGCTTAATTATGGGGATTTCTCATCGTAGCAAACCTCAATACGCCGTTCAGTTTCATCCAGAGTCAATTGCTTCACAAGAAGGTGAGCGTCTAATTGAGAATTTTGTAGACTTGATCCACACCTTCCAAATACAGACAAATCCTTTGCATGTTACAAAAGTTCCTTATCAAGGCAATGCACAAGCGTTGTTTAATCAGCTTTATCAAATTAATAAACAAACGCAATGGTTAGACTCTAGTCAAGTGACAAAAGCTTTGTCTCGTTTTTCTATAATTGGACAAGCGGGTCCTCGCCATGGCCATCGTCTGACCTATGATATTACGGATAATTTGGTTATCAAGACAGATATAAAGGGAAGAGAAGAAAGAATTCATCAAGATATATTCACTTATTTAGAAAAACATCAACCTCAATGGCCAATCCATCAAGATTTACCATGTGATTTCCAATTAGGTTATATTGGTTATTTTGGTTATGAGCTCAAAAGTTTAATGGAAGGGCCTAATCAGCATCAGTCATCGTATCCTGATGTCATATTAGATTATATTGATCGAGCGGCTGTTATCGATCATCACGAAAACCAACTTTATTTACTATCCTATAAAGATGACAAAGACTGGATCAAAGATTTAGATTTTTCACAGGCTTATATTTCAGTAGGTGAAAAAGAAGAGCTTATCATGGAGGCCTTCGATCAACCAACTATTGCTTGGGCTATGGCTCGCAGTGACTATTTGAAAGCTATCCACCAATGTCAAGACTACATTCGAAAAGGAGAGTCCTATGAAATATGTTTGACCAACCGCTTGGATATCAAAGACCAGCTAGATGCCTATATATATTACCAAACCTTACGCCAAGCCAGTCCAGCCCCTTACGCAGCCTTTTTAACTTTTGATCATTTTGCTGTTGCGTGTTCTTCTATGGAAAAATTCTTAACCTTGAATCGTGATGGTAGAGTTCAAACCAAGCCCATCAAAGGAACGGCTAAAAGGGGTCAAAACCCAGCAGAAGATCAAGCGATTATTCATGCTTTAGCAACCGAGGAAAAGACCATGGCTGAAAACTTGATGATCGTAGACCTATTGCGAAATGATTTAGGTAAGGTCTGTCAGATTGGAACAGTAACGGTTCCCAAGTTGATGGCTGTTGAGAGTTATTCAACCCTTCATCAATTAGTGACTACCGTTCAAGGCTTTCTTGCAAAAAATGTTTCAGCTATTGATCTGTTTAAAGCTTGCTTCCCTGGTGGTTCAATGACTGGAGCGCCGAAGTATCGTACCCTCGAATTAATTGATCAATTAGAAGGACGTCCACGAGGTATCTACTCAGGGGCTATTGGCTATATTGCTAATAATGGTTGTATGGATTTAAATATTGTTATACGCACGGCGGTTATTGAAGAAGAAAAGACTAGTCTCGGTCTAGGGGGAGCAATTATTGCCCTTTCAGATCCAGAAGAAGAGTACCAAGAAACTTTAGTCAAAGCCCAAGGAGCTCTTAATGCCTTAAAAGCCTATTACCATCTACCTTCAACTTACGAATTTAAAATTGAAGGGGCCTAAAAGGATTCATTAAAGATAAATGAGTTTGTTAAACGAAGAAAACCAGCAAGCATACCATTATTATGCTTGCTGGTTTTTTTATTATTTAACTTTCCCAAGTGTTCGCAAACTATTAAGAACTGCAAGGATGGTCACACCAACATCGGCGACAATAGCCATCCACATGGATGAGAAGCCTAAAGCGGCGAGGCTTAGGAAGAGTACCTTAATTCCAAGTGCAAAGGCTATATTTTCTTGAGCAATGCGTAAAGTTTTTTGAGCAATTTTAATAGCTTGAGGGAGTTTAGCTAAAGAATCATTCATAATGACAATGTCTGCTGATTCAATAGCTGCGTCAGATCCCATTCCTCCCATGGCAATTCCAATATCTGCACGGGCAAGAGCCGGGGCATCATTGATGCCATCACCGATAAAGGCTACATTAGAGGATTTTTTATTAGACGTTGATTGCTTAACGTTAGCTAAAATATTCTCCAGTTCGATCATCTTTTCTTGTGGAAGCAAGTCACCTTTTGCTTGATCAATCCCAACAAGTTGAGCGATTTCGTCGACGGTTGCTTGATTGTCACCAGAAAGTAAGATGGCAGAGGAAATACCCAATTGATGTAATTCTGTCAGCGCGGACTGAGAATCTGGTTTGATCTGGTCTTTAATGAGGACATAGCCTTGATATGCTTGATTAATACTGAGATAAACGACAGTGGCAGCAGTCTTTAATTCTGGCACTTCGATCTTGAATTGATCCATCAAGTCCTTGTTTCCAGCAAGTAAACTTTTACCGTCCACAATTCCTTTAAGACCTTTACCGGTGATTGTTTCTACTTCTTGCACACGATGAGGATCTAAGGGCTGATTATAGGCTTCTTGAATGGAGAGTGCAATAGGATGGTGGGATTGGCTTTCCAAGTGAGCCAGTGCTTCTAAAAACTCATTTTTGCTTAAATATAAGGCCTCTACTTTGTCAATCGCAAAGTTACCTTGAGTGATTGTTCCGGTTTTATCTAAAACTAAGGTCTTAATCTTTGTTAGGGTTTCGAGGAAATTTCCGCCTTTAACCATGATACCTTCACGTGCTGCTGCACCAATTCCACCATAAAAACTCATAGGAACAGAGACAACTAAGGCACAAGGACAAGAGATAACTAAAAATTGTAACGCACGGTAAAAGCTTGTTGACCAAGAAATGTCACTAAAAAAGATAGGAGGCAAAGTAGCCAAAAGAACTGCTAAGGCAACTACAACCGGTGTATAAACGTGTGCGAACCGAGTAATAAATTTCTCAGTAGCTGCCTTTTTGGAAGAAGCATTTTCAACTAAGTCGATAATTTGGCTGACCGTTGAATTTTGGAAGGTCTTAGTGACTTTAACTTTCAGCTGAGAACTTAAGTTGATCGAACCTGAGTAGAGGGTGTCGCCTTCTTTTAAACTCTGAGGAAGAGATTCTCCAGTAATAGCTGAGTGGTCTACTTGAGATTGACCTTGGATAATTTGTCCATCCAGAGGGACCTTGTCTCCGACAGCTACGATAAACTCTTGACCTTCAACTAACTCGCGGGGGTCAATTTTGGTTAATGTACCATCAGTTTGTTGAATACGGGCAAAGTCAGGACGAATTGCCATCAAGGATTGAATTGATTGGCGAGATTGGTTAACGGCACGGTCTTGAAACCATTCTCCGATAGAATAGAACAGCATAACGGCAACTGCTTCAGGGTACTCACCAATCACAAAGGCACCTAAGGTAGCAATCGTCATTAAGAAATTTTCTTCTAACCAGTCCTTATTTTTAATTTTATTCCAAGTAGTTTTAAGTACATTCTGACCTATGAACAGATAGGTCAGACCAAAATAGCCCACTAGAAGCCATTCAGAAGAAATATAATTTGTTAAAAAGAATCCTAAGATAAATAAAGGAATGGTAATTAAAATACGCCAGCCTTCGCTATCAAGTAAGCCTTGACTGTCCTTATTTTTATCAAGGTTTAGATTTGATTTTTCTTCTAGCTCAAAGAGCGGAACCAATTTTATCCCTTGTTCGACTTCTTGTACATTTTGTTCCAAGCTTTGAATGAGATTAGACTCCATCACTTGGTCCGTGTCGATTGTTAATTGTCCTTGTGCGAAATTAACGGTCGCTTCAACTTGATCCGAATTGTTTAAGCGAGTTTCAATTTTTTGAGCACAGTTAGCACAAGACAAACCCTGCATTTTAAATTTATAAGTCATTATTATCATTTCCTCCTTCTGCTGCATGTTCCAATGCATTGTGATATAAAATACGCACATGGTCATCAGCAATTGAATAATAAACAATACGTCCTTCTTTGCGCTTTTTAACTAAATTTAATTTAAATAGATAAGCGAGTTGATGAGAAGTGGCAGATTTGGACATGCCTATTAGATGGCCTAAATCGCAAACACACAATTCTGTCTTAAGCAAATACCATAAAATTTTTGCTCGAGAGGGTTCTGCTAATGCTTTAAAGAGTTTGATTAGAATTTTAAAATGTTTTGGATTGAGAGGCACTTCTTGAGCTTTCTTAATCGCTTCAGGATGAATTGCATTCTCTTGACAGCTATCCATGGCATGACCTACTTTCTGTTTATAAATAGTAAAAATTATCATTTATAGTTGAACAGCCGTTCAACCTTTACAACTTAAATATACCACGCACTATTATTTTTGTCAAATGAATACTAATGGTTGATAAACGGCTTGCTAAACTATAATAAACTGACCTCTAAATGAATAGAAATCAGTTAAAAAAAGGAGAATATAAAATAAGTAAAATTGAAGGCGAATTGAAAGTCCCAAAGAGGACATCAGTACGTCAGATTGACTGATATAAAGGAAGCTGAAAAGAGAGGAATTATCTCATTGACCCCTTCTATCCATTTTTGTGAATGAGATCATTTGATTAAGAGCCGGTTGACTGATAATGATACAAGCCAAATCGCCAAACACCATAAACAGGTATAGCAAAAACTAGACTCAAAAAAGGAAATAGAGCTAATCGCCAATCATTACTCTTACCTACTAAATATAAAAAGGGATAATACTGGACCAAAGCCAGAGGGAGAATAAAGGTTAGAAACTTTAATATCTTCTTTCCATAAATAGAGAAGGGATATTGACCAAATTCACGTCCGCCATCTGTAAAAATATTCATAATCTCTAATCCTTGAATGGTAAAAAAAGAAAGGCTTGCTGAAAGAAAATATAATAAGGAAAATAACAAGCTGGCTGTTAAGATCATTATGAATAAAGTAGCAATCTTATTCCACGACCATACCATCTTGCCTCTTTCAATGACGAAAACTAGTAGTAAGGCTGCTTGGATTAAGCGTCCTATACGTGAAAACTCAAATTTTGATCCAATAACTTGGAGTAAGGGGCTTTGGGGGCGAGTGAGGACACGATCAAATTCACCATTAGCAATCATCTGAGGAAAAGAATCGAATCCCCTGGCTAGCATTTCAGCTAAGGCGGCCGCAAAAGTGAAAATTCCAGCACATAAAAGCACTTCATCTTTTGAAAACCCTTGTACGCTGTGAAATCTTTCTAACATAAAATAAATGCCTAGTACAGAGACAAAGGTTGCTAAGAATTGCCCCATAATTAATAACAACATAGAAACAGGGTATTGCCATTGAGCCTGCCAATTGAGTTTAAAATAAAGACCTAAAATTTTAAACACTGCATTTAACCTCCTTGAATAACGAATTTAGACAGAGCATGTTGCATCAGCCACCAACCGGCCACCAACAGAAGAATCAGCCAAAAAGCTTGAGGAATGATAATATTCCAAGAGCTAATGTCTAGAGAATAGACTCTAAGAGGAATGTTTTGCATATAGGCGAAGGGTGTCCAATGGATAAAGGTTTGTAAAGGCTGGGGTAAAAAGGGTAATGGAATGATTGCTCCGGTTAGAAATTCCCCGATCGTAGCAACAATCACTCGAATTCCCACGTCCGTTAAGAAATAAAAGACACTAATATAGACTAACATTAAGAAGGCAATGATTAATAAAGTAGACAGAATCATCGTCACTATAAAAAGTAGGAGGTGGTTTGGCGGCAAAAGCTTATAAGGTTCTGGCAGAAAGCTTGCTACAATTATCATTGGCAAACATCGTAATAAAGTGCGAGCAATTCGCATGGCAAGGTTAGATATAAACCAATGGGGATAGAGACCGAGAGGACGCGTCAATTGATAGGCAACATTGCCTGAAATGATTTCTTCGAAGATAGTACGGTCATAAATCCATAAAGCAAACAAATTAAGACCGGCTTGTTGGATCCATATATAAGCGCAGACTTGTTCAAAAGTCATAGGTTGACTTTGTGCGTTGGTTTGATAAAAAGATTCGAACATTTTGATGAGAAGTAGGCCCCAAGCAAATTGGGTAAGAATACCTGCTAAAGCAGCCGTTCGATATTGAATGGCTGATTGAAATTGAATGCGAAATATTGCGCTATAAGTTTTCATAATTGATACTCCCGATAAAGCTGGATTACTAGGTGATCAAGGTTAGTAGCATGAGGGCTTATAGATTGTAAATCAAGATTTTGATTTAATAAAGCAATAAATTCATTTTTGGATAGAAGATCCGAATCAAAAGATAATAAAGCTTCTGATTCAGTCGCTTGATAAATTTGAATACCCGGGTGATGAGGTAGTCTTCCTTTATTAAATTCAATGTTCCAAATCTGTTTTTGTTGATTTTTGTTCTTTAATTCCTCCAGGGAACCGTCGAGCAGTATTTTTCCTTGACCAATCAATATAATCCGTGAAGAGAGTGCTTCAATATCTTGCATGTCATGCGTGGTTAAAATAACTGTTGTCTGTTCTTCTTGATTAAGATCGATAATGAATTTTCGAACAGCTAATTTAGAAACTGCATCTAAACCAATAGTAGGTTCATCTAGAAATAGAATGGCTGGCTGATGAATTAAAGCAGCGGCAATTTCACACCGCATTCTTTGGCCTAAACTGAGTTGTCTAACGGGAGTATCCAGTAAGTTTTCGATAGCTAAAGCATATGCTAACTTATCAATTTGTTGATGATAACGCCGTGGATCCACACGGTAAAGGTCACGGATCAGGTCAAAAGAATCCTTAACTGGTAAATCCCACCATAGTTGAGAACGTTGTCCAAAAACGACACCGATATTTCTAACATGGTCGATCCTGTTTTTCCAAGGCGTTAGGCCCATTATTTGGCACTCACCAGTATCTGGATGGAGGATACCTGATAGGATTTTAAGTGTGGTACTTTTACCAGCTCCGTTTGGGCCAATATAGCCTATCATTTCGCCTTTTTTAACATTAAAAGATACTTGGTCTAATGCCTGATAGTATTCAGTCTCTCTCTTTAAATAAGATAAACCAGGCATTGAGGAGTGTTTTTTTCGTTTGGCTATTTTAAATTGTTTTGAAATGTTTTCAACCTGAATCATCTAATCTCTCCTAAGTTTTTTGATTATTTGAATTATATAGCTAGCGAACTAAAGAAGTAAAATTGAGCCTTTGAATTGTATAACAAGAAGCCTTTCAAGTCAACGAAGAGAAGGTTTTCAATCATAATCTGTTAATAAAGATGATATAATAGGTAAAAGTGGAAAGGGGTGGATCAATGACTTCTGTTTCCATCGAAAAATTGTATACTTATCTTCTGCAAGAAATGGGTCCCAGTGGTTGGTGGCCGGGGGATTCTAAATTAGAAATCATTTTAGGTGCTATTCTGGTTCAAAATACCAACTGGTCGAATGTTGATAAAGCCTTAACTCAATTAAAGCTGGCGACTGGGTTTGATCCGCAAAGGATTCTAAGGTTGGAAAGTAGTCAGTTAGAACAGCTGATTTATTCAGCTGGTTTTTATAAAAATAAAGCCCTAGCTATCCAAGCCGTTTTGAATTGGTTCCAAGAACACCAGTGGAATTATAGCCATATAGTAGAAAAATACGGATCTGATTTAAGAATAGAATTACTTAAGCTTCGAGGTATCGGCCAAGAAACGGCTGATGTCTTCTTAGTCTATATTTTTGACCAAGTCGCCTTTATTTCAGATGCATACGCTCGCAAGTTGTTTTCTTATATCGATCAAAAAGACTATAAAAGCTATCAGCAATTACATGCAGTCGTGCAAATGCCTGAATCATTCACTTATCTTCAAGCTCAAGACCTGCATGGACTGATTGATGAATTTGGTAAAAATTATTTAAAGGATCCTGTTAGGATGGAACGGATAGCTGGAGAGGTGAAGAAATAGTTACTGTATTTTTATGATCGATGCTAAAGCATTTTAGTCGGAGATGAAGGGCTGTTAACTTATAATTTGAAAAAGGAGTGGTTTGATGAAAATTAAAAATTGGTTACTTGTAGGAGCTCCATTGGTCGGTGGAACAATTATTGGTCGTTTAACGGCCGATAATGCCAAAGCAGACTATGAAAAGTACAAACAACCCCCATTTGCACCTCCCAAAGAGACTTTTGGCATTGTTTGGCCATTATTATATACCATGATGGGGATTGCCCGAATAATCATTGATGAAAGTAAAGAGAAAGACGAAGCCGTTATAAGCTATCGAACCCAATTAGGTCTTAATGGTCTTGGGTCACTGCTATATTTTAAGTAAAAATACCACGGCATTACTTTAAATGAAAGTTTTGTTTTTCATAGCTGTTCGAGTCACAGCTTGGAAACTTTATCAAAAGGACACTTGGAGGATTACTTTTATTGCTCTATGTAATTTGGTTGGCCTTTGTTTTTTATCTTAATGGAGCTACTTGGTTCTTAAATCGAGATTAAGTGTCTTATTGCAATGAATAAATTAGGAGGGAAATAATGCGATTATGGCATGAAGATTTGATTCCCTTATTACCTCGACAGCAACTCTTAGGACAACATCGAGAATGTTGTGCTCTAAGAGGAAAGGGATGGGGCAAGCCGCATTCTACTGTAAACTATATTTTTAATTATCATCCCTATAAACTTTACCAATACCATGTTTTAGTAATGGAAGAAATGATAGCCAGAGGCTATCAGCCGGATAGCCTCTGGCTAGATCCCAAATACCGTGGCAAATCAGCTCCGTCTTATAAGGATTTAGAAGAACGCTCATTAGATTATCCCATTTATCCAGAACATGATGAAGCATATCTTCAAGCATGTTTACTTAATTTAAAGAATAAGGGGATTGCTATTCAAATAAATAATTAATAGGCCCTTCCTCAAAAGAAATTAATTATCTTTTGAGGATTATTCTATTTAAAGGGTTAAGACCAACTACCCATTAGCAGAAAAATAATCTACAATAATAAAGTGAAAAAAGGAGGTTGGATATGAAAATAGCAGTTTATTGCGGTGCTTCACATGGTAATCGCACAGTTTACACACAAGCGGCAATCGCTTTTGGAGAGTGGATAGCAACAAATAACTACGAATTGATATACGGTGGAGGAAAAGTTGGATTGATGGGAGATATCGCCAATTCAGTCCTTAGTCATGGTGGCAAAGTGACAGGTGTTATGCCTCAATTTTTATTGGATCGTGAGATAGCTCATCAGGGTTTGAGTGATTTAGTTGTTGTGGAAAGCATGGCTCAACGCAAGCAAAAAATGTTGGACTTATCAGATGTTTGTGTGGCGCTTCCAGGTGGACCCGGGACATTGGAGGAAATTGTGGAAGCCATCTCTTGGAGTCGGGTGGGTCAAAACACGAATCCCTGTATATTCATGAATGTTAATGGTTATTACAATGGACTACAAAAAGTTTACCAACAAATGGTTGAAGAAGGATTTCTCTTAACGGAAGATTATAAGCAAATTGAAGGATTCATTAAAAACGAATCACGATTGTAAATAAGTGAAAATCAGCCTCTAGTACAAGTCGCTTAGTAATTGATTCTGGTAGAATAGATATACTATTAAGAAAAGGAGACTAAAATGAAAAACAAACACACTTTTAAATTATCTATCCTATTAATAATGGTTTTAGCTTTGACTGGCTGTCAGGCTATAAGTGAATTTGTTTCTGGCTTTAAACAAGATTTTATTGGTTTGACTATGACCGTCCAAACTTATGATGAGCAAGCCCAGATCATTGATTCTATGACGGGAAAATCAGTTTCAATTGAACGAGATGAAGAGTTCGATTCACAAACAGCTGAAGGCTCAACCAAAGCTGACTCACAGGTTTTAGATATTCAAATTGGTGGGCACACGATGACTCATGTAGGATCATCTTTGATTGCTGCTGAGAAGGGGTTAAATGACTTGACGATGGAGGTAGATAATCGCATTGAACTTTATGATACGAGATCGAACCTTCCATTCATTTCGCGCTTACAGGACAATTTAGGCCAAACCTTTTTTGGTAAAAAGAAGACGATTATGGTGCGAAGCCAAAACGGAACACCTTTAGCCGTTTATTCAGGGAATAAGGTCTCCTATTTTAAAACGGATGTACCTAAGTCGACAGGACTCATAATAGATGGCAAGTATCTCTTTATTTACCGTTGTGATTACACGATCTATGACAATGAGTTACTCGAAAATAGTTAGTTATTTAAAGCGATTTTTGAAAATAAAAAAGAGGCGGACGTCAGTCACAGCCTCTTTTTAAACTTTCCATCCTCGGGCATGTTTCATTTCTTGCCCTTGATCATCGTATTTCTTTCTTTTGCTCGAAAGGTGCTCTATTTCGATAGCATAGACTTGAACATAATCGAAAGCTGTGTCAATGGCTTTATCAACTAGTGAATAATGTTTAGGGACATATTTTTTGGCGATCAGACGTAAGGCCTTGCGCAATTCTTTTTCGTTAGTAACTTTGCGAATTTTACCATAGATAATGGCCGACTCAAATTCAGTAGTAAAAACAGTACGGGCTAAAGTGCCCCAAGCAGTGGGATCAGCAGCAATCGTTTCGACTTCGCTTTCGCTATATAGATTTGGAACCTGAACCTGTCCAACAAAAGTGACACAGACAGCCATACCGTCTTCAAGTAAATCAACCTTTTTACCGGCTCTTGCACTATGAAAATAGAGGGTTTGATTGTGACGTATCATTGACAAAGGAATTGCATAAGGATAGGGTTGATCGGGCATATTTAGTACACCGTATTGAGCTTGATCGATAACTTTTTCAGCAAAATCATTGGGCATGGAACGATCGTGGCGACGCATAGCTTGATAAATTTCTGACATCATAAACCTTCTTTCTATAAGTGCCAACAGCTAAAAAATATAAACATCAGGTTCAAGGATCAGATGTTTATATTTTGTATAGCTAGTTTATAAATTTTTGAAAAGGGTGTCAATAATTTTTGGGTTGCTTATATTGTGAATGAGATCTTGCGGATAGTATTTTTCAAAATGATTTTGTACGGCTTCTTTATTGAAGCTAATGCCTTTTAGCGACTCTTCCACTTCACTCAAATCATGAGCACTAAAGAAGTCGCCTTCAAAAACTAAAGATTGAATCACACCTTTTTCAACTTGGCAGTGCATTTTGAGCAAACCGCCAGCTAATACGGCTTCATTGACTAAGGAAAATTGGGGGTTGCGACCGAAGACCCAGTCCCAAGATTCAAACTTTTCTTGTTTGATTTTTTGGACGGCTTTTTCATCTTCTTCACTTAGGTGGAAGTAGCTTGGCTGCTCGCCTATAATTTCTTTGACTAAAGCGTCTTTAAAGGTCTTAGCATCCCAATCGTCTGGGCAGTAATTCTTAATATTAGTTGTCCGATCTTTAACAGACTTGATTCCTTTGGAGATAATCTTGTGTTTAGCGGGGTTTAAATAACAGGCCATAGCAGACAAGTCGCTATCAAATAACAAGGAACCATGATGCAGGGTGTAGTCTCCTTTAAAACATTGAGCATTGCCGGAAATTTTTTTACCGTGTATGGCTAAGTCATTGCGGCTATTCATTTCAGCAGGGATTCCTAAACTTTGCAATGCCTGAATGATGGATTGCATGAAGCGTTCAAAATTAATTGCTTCATGCCGCTTGTCGCCTTGAGGACGAGGTGTGATAAAACTAAATTGCCAGCCACCTCGGTCGGTGAAGATAGTACCGCCCCCTGTATTACGTCGTGTAATAGCGACTTGATCTTTTTCTAGTTCTGGTAAGTTCAGTTCAACATATGCATTCTGGTAATTACCCAGCATGACTGTAAAATCGGTTTGCCAGATCATGAAAAGGTCTTCTTTTAAAGCTTTTAGGGTCATTAAGTATTCTTCTAAGGCAAAGTAATAGTTAGGATCAAGTGAATCAGTCGGTAAATATAACATGGGTCTTTATGCTTCTTCTTTGGCTAATTGAGCCACTAAGCCATTTTCAGCATCAAAGTTATGGTCAACACCGACGGCATCCAAGGATTCATGAGCCTTGTAGGAGCTTCTTACTTGAGGTCCAGAGGCTACGAACTTGAAGCCCTTTTTCATCCCCATTTTATTGTATCTACCAAATTGTTCAAGCGAAATATATTCTTCTAGTTTGTAATGCTTAGGGGAAGGCTGAAGGTATTGTCCAATTGTAAAGAAATCTACGCCTACCGCTAAACTATCATCCATAGCTTGAGCAACCTCTTCTTCAGTTTCACCTAAGCCTAGCATTATCCCTGTCTTTGTATAGATATGGGGTGCTTGTTTTTTAATATATTTTAAAACGTCAAGAGAACGTTCATAGGTAGCGCGGTGACGAATTCTTGGAGATAAACGCTCTACCGTTTCGATATTATGATTAATAATTTCAGGATTTGCTTCAATAACAAGGTCAAGACTTTCTTTGTTACCTAGGAAATCTGGTATAAGCACCTCGATCGTTGTGTCTGGGCATTTTTCTTTAACAGCACGAATTGTGCGAGCAAATTGTTCAGCTCCACCATCTTCTAAATCATCACGTGCCACACTGGTCACTACCACATGGCGAAGCCCCAGTGTTTTACAAGCATCGGCTAAGTTTTCAGGCTCCTTGTCATTCACTTCTTCCATATTTCCAGTTAAAATATCGCAAAAACGACAAGCTCTAGAGCAGCGGCTCCCTAAAATCATGAAGGTGGCTGTACCATTTTTGTAGCACTCACCTAGGTTAGGACAGGTAGCTTCGGCACAAACGGTATTAAGTTGTAGGCTAGAAAGTAAGTTATTAACTTGATCGACGGATTCATTGTCAAAACGGATACGTGGTTTTACTTGGGTTGATGAAGAGGCAGTGATTTTCATTTAAGCTTCCTCACTTTCTTCAATGGTCGCAATTAAATCACCAGCAGTCACTTTGTCACCTAGCTCTTGATGGATAGCTATTAGCTTTCCAGAAAAAGGCGACTCAATCTCATGAACAGCTTTATCGGTTTCGACTGAATATAATACTTCACCTTTTTGAATGCTTTGGCCAACCTCTGTGGTCCATTCAATAATGACCCCTGACAATACTTTTGAACTTAATTTTGGAAATACAATTTCTTTTTTCAAAATGACTCCTCCAATCAATTAATTTAAAGTTATTTCCTAGGAAATCTCTACGCTCCATTGTAGACATTCCGCTATAAATGTTCAATACTTTTCACAAAAATTTAATCCAGTTCTTGCCTTCCCACCCAAGTTCATAAAACCTAGCGTACAGGCATTTTTATACCAAATACACTTAAGTTCGTGAAAAAAATAATAAGAAAAGTCCGAAAGATTGTGATAAAAATCCAAGAACTAGGTCTTGATTAATCATCATAAAGAGAGGTAAGAATTTATTTTGTGAATGTCTACTTGTGGAATGGTTAAGAATGTTCTATTCTTAATGGAAGATAGAGTGAAATGAGGAAAGGTGCATATGATAGAAAGCTTAAAACTATATTTTGAAGATCAAAAATCTTGGTGGGTATTTGTTTATAATGTTATACTTGCTTTCTTTTTAGCGGTACTTGTTATGTTAATGGATGTGCGCTATTGGGGAGACCTAGATGCGCTACCGAGTGTGTTACTAACCAGTCAAAACTTTGCGCAAATGATATTAAGTTCTTTAGCAGGCTCCCTTTTTGCTGTGGCAACTTTTACTTTTGCTACCATGCTGAGTGTGATGTCCTATTATGCTTCTAGTTTTGGGCCGCGAACAATTGAAAATTTTCTTTTTCGTAAATCGTCTACTCAAACTTTGGGTATTTATTTAGGTGGTTTTGTTTATTGCCTGGTTTCCTTATTTTTCATGCGCGAATCTCAAGGCGAATATTTAGTGATGTCGGGGACAGTGGCTTTAATGTATGGGATTACAAGTGTTTTATACTTTATTCGTTTTGTTTTTGATATCTCACAATCTGTTCAACACAATCAGGTCATTAAAGGACTATTTGAAAGAGCTTCAAAAATTATCTCGGAAAATAAAGCCTTTTTTGAAGCAGCAACATTTGTGGACCAATTGCCTTCTATTAAAGGGGCAGCCAGTCAAAGTGTGCAGTCTTTGAAACAAGGTTATCTAGATTTTGTCGATATTGATCGTTTATTTGATTTAGCAAAAGAATGTAAATGTGTGATTGTTTTGAAGGTTAGAAATGGCGATTTTGTAGGTAAAGGAGCTGTTTTAGCTGAGGCTTATTCTTTGAAGAAACAAAAAGATTGGGAAAAGTTTGAAGAGAAATTGAATCGGTCTTTTATTTTTCAACACGAACCTTCTTCTATGTACAATCCTGATTTTGCTCTTTCGAAGTTAACAGATATCGCTTTGCGGAGTGCCTCACCTTCTATAAATGACCCCAACACCATTAGTCATGTTTTTCGTTACCAGTCCATTTTATTAGGTGAATTAGGGCAAGCTCCGGCCAGGTATGCAGTCTATTTAGAAGAAATAGAATTACCTTCGTCACAAACACTAGAAGTAGGCGTTTGTTATGACTACTGCCCTTTTCAGAAGATTCTATTCCAAAATTTTGGTCAATTGGTTCAGTATATTAATCAAGACGCCTATTTAATTCGTGATCTTTATGAAGCCTTATATTTCATTGGCCTTAATTCTTCTCATAAGCATCAAGAGGTTATTAAAGGGTTTATATCTTACTTATCAAATAAAATAACCGACCATTTTGAGTCTGAATATGACCAAAGAATGTTTAACGAAGTGATGGAACCTATTGCTAGGTTAAGGCCTAAAGAAACTGAGAAATAAAGGTGTAAAAAATTGCTGTAATTTGTTAGACTATTGGTGTGAGCAAAGATTTTAGTTTTTTAATGAGGCCGATCACAACGAATCAGCTTTATCAGTTTTAATGTGCGATTAAAAGACACCGTTAGTAAATAATGGCACTGTTTATCAAAAAAAAGCATAAAGCCGTTGAAAACGCTTAAATAATCAGCTAATATAGATTCTATAAGAGTAATTATTTGTGATTTATTATATGGAGGGTGACTAATGAGTAAAAAAACAATTATGTTGGTGTGTGGTACTGGAATGTCTACAACCATGTTGGTTAATAAGATGAATAATATTGTAAAGACTGAAGAACTAGATTATGAGATTATTTCATCTTCGATCCATGAAATGGAAGATTATGTAAACAATGAAAATATCGATGTCTTATTATTAGGACCACAAGTTTCTTATTTATCAGAAGGTTTGTCTAAACGCTATGCTCCAAAGCAAATCATTGTTGAAAGCATTGATAAAAATGATTACGGCTTAGCAAACGGTAGAAAAGTCTTGTTGCAAGCCGAATCGCTTTTAGACTAAAATGAAAGTAGAAGAAGTACAAGAAATTGCCATGCTAATGATTGCCAATGGTGGCGATGCGCGCAGTCAATCAATGGAGGCTATCCGCTTTGCTAAAGAAGGCAATTTTGATTTGGCTCAGCAGAAGTTCGCATTAGCCCAGGAGTCAATCTTAACTGCTCATCAATTGCAGACAAAGTTATTGGTAGGCGAAGCTCAAGGGAATAGCTCGGAATTATCTTTATTAATGATTCATGCCCAAGACCACCTGATGAACGCAATGACTGTTAACGATATGGCAAAAGAAATCGTCGATTTATATCAATTAATCCTACCGAATCATAAAAAATTTAAATAAATAATTATTTAAACCTTCTTTTTCTTTAAGAAGGTTTTTCCTTTCCATGGGAGAAGTTCACCAGCCCTATGTTGAAGCTAGCAGCGATAATTGATAAAATAAAGAATATCAAAAATGATAGGAGTGGTTAGATGTTATCTGATTCGATTCAAAGATTAAAAAGACATTATGGTTATTTTATGGGGACTATTCTTATTGCAACTGTAGGATCCTCCGTAATCAATAGAATTCTCAATATGTTCTCTCCGGCTAATGATCAATTGAATACATTTATTACCAGTGTTAATGAAACGATGACACCCGATCAATTAGTTCAATTTAGTCAAGATTTTTTTAAAGCACAATATACAGGTGTAGGAGGCTTAATAGCCTTAATCACTATGATATTATCGGTGTTCCTACGCATTATGCAAAGAAGATCCTATTTTCAAAAGCTAAATTTTCCTGAAATGCGAATAGCAGATTCAGCTTTCTTTCATACCTCTCCTGTAAAAATCATTACACTTCCGATCAAGTCATTTTTTGCCAATGTCTTGGGTTGGATCGCCGGGTTCTTACTATTATTTGTTTCTGGCTTGATATTTTTTCAACTAAGCCAATATGGCAATACGGCTAGCTTAGTTTTTGTTTTGATATTTATGCTGTTGGCATTGGCCTTAAGCGTGTTTTTAGTACCTATTTCATATCTAATAGCATATGATGTGGAAGGCAAGTATAATTTCTGGGCAACCTTTACTAAAAGTTTAACGGTAGCTAAAAATAATTTTGGCCGAATCGCAAAAAGCCTAATAGTTATTCTTTTAATCTTTATTGTCTTTTTTATTTTGATAGGTCTTCTAGGCTTCGTTATGATGGATGGAGTTGGAGCGATTGTTACTGTAGGGTTGTTAGGGCTTCTAACAATAATTGGGTTAATTTTTTGGGTAGGTCCTTTAGTTGAAGTGTATATGGCTCAAACTCTAAATCATATTTTTAACAGAGAATATTAATTTCAATTGTTTTTTAAGGAGAAAAAAGATGAACATCGAAAAAATTATGGATATATTTCAAAATGATATGAAAGTCGCTGTGCTAGCAACGGTTGACAATGAAAATAAACCGCATGCTCGATATGTTCATGTTGGTCTAGCAAACGATAAAGGAATCTTTTTCATGACCAATCCTAAAACAAATCTTTATCAACAACTCCAAGACAATAAAGCTGTTGCAATGACAGCTATGAAGGAAGAAGATTATTTGATTCAGGTGATTCGGATTGAAGGGAAAGTACGAGAGTTAGGTAAAGAAAAATTAACAGAAATTTTAGGTAACAATCCTTATGTCGAAATAGTTTACCCTGATCAAGCAGATCAAGTGGGTGCCCAAGTGTTTCAAATATATGAAGGTAAAGGCTTCTACCACTCAATGACTCAAGGTCATAAGTATGAGTTTGAAATTGGTGGAAAATTATCTAAGATGTAATGATAAAGCCCTTTGAAAATGTAGAAGTTACATTTTCAAAGGGCTTCACTAATTGTTCAATTAGAAAGAATGCTGGAGGGATCTTGCTCTCAGTCAAAGATAGGTGGAGCTATACTTTATTAAAGCCAAAATCTCTCAAAGGTAAAGATTTTTTCATATAGCTATTTAGTAATCGAAGTGATTTTATTTAATCGGTTTTTAATCCTAACAAATGTTTTAAAAGGTCCTCTATTACGCTAGCAATTATAAAGGTCACCCAAGAAATTGCCCAAGCGCTACTGATAAACGACCAGAGAAAATAAATAACAGTGACCAATGGCCAGTATATATCATCAAATATTTTATCTGTTTTTTTAAGACGCTCTCGACTGTTGATTTCTTGAGGGCTAACCTGTGATGAAAGGCCAGATTCCAATAACTTTTTATAAGTTGATTGATTTCCTCCTAAATAGATGAAAAGGAAGACTGCGCTAGCAACACAGATCAAGAGTCCGGAAATAGTCAAATCTGCTAGACCAGTTGCTACATTTAGACTGTCAACTATAACGATAGGTATAATGGGTAGAAGAATTAAGGCGATACCAGCAATGAATCCATAAGAGCTAACTTTCTCTTGTTGTTTCAAGTCGTTTTTTAGTTGCCTTTCTAAGTTCTTAGATAAACGATATTCTCCTTTAGCTACTTTTTTTGGTTTGCCATTAAATTGGCTAGCTGTTACATAGAAACCAACAGCAATTACAATTGACACTATGATGATACTAATTCCGAAGCTATCGGCTAAGGTGCTGTTTTCACCTAAGACACTTTCTAAAGTCATGAAGACTGATGAAGAGGCAATCATCAAAAAGGTACCGAGGGCTGTTAATAAATTTGACTTGGTGCTATTGGTAATAAAAGCATTGATTTCTTCTTCTGTGAGTAAGGGATAGTGTGGCAGTTTGTTTTTATCTTGTGTTTTGAATTGATAAGCATCAATCAGTTCCTCAATACTGCCAAATTCAGTAATCACTTTACCAACGGCTTCATGCTCACTCAGACCTGAATCAATTAAGTCTTGGTATTTGTCTTCCATATTTGCCAAGATTTCTGCCTTCAGTTGAAGCATTTCATCATTGACTTCAATCTTGTTAAACATAGAATCAAGATAGGTTTTTATTACGTCCATAATTAAGCTCCTTTAATAATATTTTCCACGATTGCTTTAACGATTGTCCATTCTTTGACTTTATCTTGTAAGACTTCTTTCCCTTTTTGCGTTAATCGATAGTAGGTTCTTGGACGACCATTTGTTTTCTGGCCGGGATAGTCTTCGATTAAACCATCTTTTTTTAAGCGGTTAAAAATGGAGTAAAGAGTTGTTTCTTTCATGATGTATTTTTCATTGGATAAATGAGAAATTGTTTTGCCAATTTCATAACCATAGGAATCACTCTTATCTAAAATAGCTAGGATGAAAAGGTCGTTATACCCTCTAAAAATATCACTATTTATCAATGAATCACCTCACTCTTTTTACTGTATCTGATGGAGTATTTAAATTATAAAACAATTACTACGGCAGATAAAGTAGTTTTTTAAAAAATCAGACCATAGTCCTAGGAAAATAGGAATAAAACAAGCGCCTCTCGATTGTTTAATCGAGAGACGCTTTGATTTTATTATTTGGCTTAGATTTAAAATAGGAATTAAGCTTTAAATAGTAATTGGTGTAATTTCAATGGTTCAATATATTGGCCGTCATTATAGACACGCATATTACCACCAGAGATTTCATCAATTAGGACAACTTCATCGTTGTTTTGTAAAGTACCAAATTCAAACTTAATATCATAAAGATCAAGACCATGAGCTTTTAATTCATCAGATACAATGGTTGTAATTTGACGAGTGAGCTCAACGGTGCGGTCTACTTGTTCAGCGGATAAAATATCAAGAACAACTAATCCGTCTTTAGTGATTGGTGGATCTTGACGATCATCATCTTTAATTGTGAACTCCACGTATTGAGGAAGATCACTGCCTTCTTCAATATAATCACCGTAGCGACGGAAGAAAGAACCCACTGCTTTTTGGCGGCAAATCACTTCTAAACCTTTACCAAACACTTTAGCAGGCTTAACCTCCATTGTTTGTTCATCCATGTTTGCATTAACAAAGTGTGTTGAGATTCCAGCTTGATGGATTTTATCAAAGAAAAATTGAGACATTTCTAAACCAGCACGACCAACGCCTTCGATAGATAGACCAACAGAGTTCGCCCCAGGGTCAAAGACACCGTTTTCTCCAGTGACATCGTCTTTAAATTTTAAGAGGTAGTTTCCATTTTCCAAGGAGTAGACGTCTTTTGTTTTGCCTTTATAAACTAATTGCAATTTCAACACCCTTTCTTATTAACATAAGTTAATTTTAGCACACCCCTATCTTAAGGAGTATAAAAAGTTAGATGAATAAACGAAATTCCAGTTAAACGTTCGGGAAAACATACGAACAAATTTTCTGGTTTAGAAAGTGACCTGTGTTATAATGAGGTGAAGAGTTTTTTTACGGACAGAGAAGAGAGGGATTATTTTGACTAAAGATAAAATTACCATCAAGGGTGCAAGAACCCACAATTTAAAAAATATAGACATAGAAATACCTCGTGATCAATTAGTTGTAGTGACTGGATTATCGGGGTCTGGCAAGTCATCACTTGCCTTTGATACCCTATATGCAGAAGGCCAAAGAAGGTATGTAGAAAGTTTGTCAGCCTATGCACGTCAATTTTTAGGGCAAATGGATAAACCGGAAGTCGATTCGATTGAGGGTCTGAGTCCCGCCATTTCAATTGATCAAAAGACAACCAGTAAGAACCCGCGCTCAACCGTAGGAACAGCTACTGAAATTAATGATTTTTTACGTTTGCTTTATGCCAGAGTAGGGACTCCCTACTGTCCTCGTCACAACTTACCCATTGTTAGACAATCTGTTGAACAGATGGTGGATCGCTTATTGGAATTACCAGATCGCAGTAAAATTCAAATTCTTTCACCACTTGTAAGGAATCAAAAAGGGCAGCATAAAAGAGTGTTGGAGCAAGTAGCTAAAGAAGGTTATGTTCGTGTAAGAGTAGATGGAGAAATATTTGATTTAACCGAAGTTCCCGAACTTTCAAAAAAAGTCAGTCATACTATTGAAATTGTGGTCGATCGAATTGTGATTAAAGAAGGGATTCGATCTCGACTTTATGACTCCGTTGAAACAGCAGTGAATGCTTCTAAAGGTTATTTAGTTGTAGATGTAATTGATGGAGAGGAACTTTATTTTAATGAGCATTATACTTGTCCATACTGTGATTTTTCTATTGAAGAGTTAGAACCAAGACTTTTTTCTTTTAATGCACCCTTCGGTTCTTGTCCGGCTTGTGATGGTTTGGGCGCTCGTTTAACTCCTGATGAAGATTTAATTATTCCTGATCCAACCTTAACTTTGCGTGAGGGAGCCTTTTTACCTTGGGGCAAAGAAGGTTCGGGCTACTATGCTTCTATGCTAGAACAATTTGCTAAAGCTTACGGTATCCCAATGGACCTTCCTTATGAAGAATTAACCAAGGACCAACAAGAAGCGCTCAAATATGGCCAACCTAACTTTCACTTTAAATTTACCTTTGAACCCATGCACGGCGGTAAGAAGCGAACGGTTGATCAGACATTTGAAGGGATCTTTAATAATGTTGAAAGACGCTATAATCAAACAAGTTCAGATTATATGCGAGATGTTTTGCGTAATTATATGCAAGAGTTAGAGTGTCCAACTTGTAGAGGTCAACGCTTGAACGAAAAAGCTTTAAGTGTAAGAGTGGCTGATAAAAATATTGCTCAAGTGACAGCATTGTCTATTGATATGGCAAAAATACATTTTGAAAATATACAATTTGATGAGCATGACTTGATGATTGCTCAACCGATTATGAAAGAAATCAATGATCGTTTGACTTTTCTAGATAATGTGGGATTGGAGTATTTGACACTCGATCGAATTGCAGGCTCGTTGTCAGGAGGAGAAGCTCAAAGGATTCGTTTAGCTACCCAAATTGGCTCGCGACTAAGCGGCGTGCTTTATATACTGGATGAACCTTCAATTGGCTTACATCAACGAGACAATGATCGCTTAATTCATTCATTAATGGAGATGCGTGATTTAGGGAACACTCTAATTGTTGTTGAGCACGATGAAGAGACCATGTTAGCAGCTGACTACCTAATCGATATTGGGCCTGGTGCGGGCGATCAAGGAGGAAAAATTGTAGCTGCTGGAACCCCTCAAGAGGTAATGGGGAACCCTGACTCTCTTACTGGTAAATACCTAAGGGGCGAAAAAGGGATTGTTGTGCCTAAAAAACGTAGACAGGAAGACTTAGGTTGGATTGAGGTCAAGGGTGCTCGTGAAAACAATTTAAAAAATATCGATGTTTCTTTTCCAATTGGTCGCTTAACTTGTGTGACTGGCGTTTCCGGTTCTGGCAAATCGTCCTTAGTGAATCGCATCTTAAAAGTTGCCTTAGCTAAGCGGTTAACCTCTACTCAGGAAAGACCGGGTAAATTCAAAGATATCAGTGGATTTGAAGAGCTAGAAAAAGTGATTGAAATTGATCAAAGTCCAATTGGTCGAACTCCAAGGTCTAACCCGGCAACCTATACTTCTGTTTTTGATGACATTCGTGCATTATTTGCGAATACTAATGATGCTAAAATTCGCGGTTACAATAAAGGAAGATTTTCATTTAATGTCAAGGGAGGACGTTGTGAATCTTGTGGTGGAGCAGGTATTAAGAAAATTGAAATGCATTTTCTCCCAGATGTTTATGTTCCGTGCGATGTCTGTCATGGCGCCCGTTACAATTCAGAGACACTCGAAATTAAATTCAAAGGACAATCGATAAGTGATGTCTTAAATATGACAGTCGATGAAGCAGTGGAATTTTTTGATGCGCATCCAAAGATAGCGCGCAAAATGAAAACGCTGCAAGACGTAGGTTTAGGCTATATCCAGTTAGGACAATCGGCAACCACTTTATCGGGTGGCGAAGCACAGCGAATGAAATTAGCCGCTGAACTTCATCGTGTTTCCAATGGCAAAACGCTTTATATTTTGGATGAACCGACTACTGGATTACATGTTCATGATATTGTTAAATTAATGAATGTTATTAATCGATTAGTAGAGGCTGGCAACACGGTAGTTATTATTGAACACAATCTTGATGTAATTAAAACGGCAGACTATATTATTGATATGGGGCCCGAAGGTGGTAGTCACGGAGGTCAAGTAGTGGCTGTTGGTACTCCAGAAGAAATCGCTAGAAAACGAAAGAGTCATACTGGCAAATTTTTAAAAGATATTTTGAAGCGCGATAAAGATAAGGGTTTTCGATAATAGAGAGCATAGGCTGGGAAATTAAGACGTCCGGCCTATGCTTTTTTAATAATAACCGCTATCCTAATAACAGGAATCAGATAACGATTTCTTTAAAAACAAATATCAGCCTAGGGACCTATGATTAAAGAGTAATTAACTAGCATAATAGAAGATGAAGAGGGTCAGTATAAATTAGGAGGATTATTATGAACGAGAAAGAAAGAATTATCGAATTAGTTAGACAAAAAATTATATCTATGGATGAAGCCTTAAGATTACTTGAAGCAGGTGGTATGGCAAACGATTCATCAGAACCTACTGAGGATAGCGCTAAGACAAAAGACACTAAAATTGAGAGCAAGACATTGGTAAAAGATGACCTCAACCGCCTGGTTCGTTCAATGGTAGATCAAGCAGTGAATGCAGGGACAAGTGTAGTGAAAGAAGTAGCTCAAGCAAGCAATCAAGTCGTTAAAGAGGTCAATGATTCACTGGAAAACCGTAAAGAAACAAAAGACAGACCTTCTTTTAAAGAACAGACCAGTGATCAAGAAGAACATGCTTCTTATCAAGCAAAGGCTGAAGCTTTTGAAACAAAAGGGCAGGCCATTCAGCAAGAAATTGAAGAGGTTAATGAGCGACTTCATCAATTTAATGAAGAAAAGATTATTATCCAACAGCGGTTAAGAGAACTAGAAATTCTGGCTGAAATTGAAGAACTGACCACTGAGATGAAAGATCAGGTCAAAGATTTTACCTTACAAGAAAGAGCGATTGACAGTGAAATTAAGCATTTAGAACAGCAAGTCGAAGGACTTTATGATCAGCAAGAGGATCTATATGAAGAATGTAAAGAAAATCAACAAGCTGACCCTGAATTTAAACGGTTTATTTCTAATTCCACCCAAGTTCTTACTGAGCAAGCGCACCAATTTAAAGAAGAAGCAAGCAGAGAAGGTAAACGCCTTGGCAAGCAAGTGAAGGATCTGATAAAATCCTCACTCAATAATTTCACCACTAAGGATGTTAATGTATCTTTCAATGTGCCTTGGATTAAGAGTCAAGTATTAGACCATACTTTTTCCTTTGATGGAGCAACTTTAACAGCGATGGATTTTAATGTATTAAATGGTGATTTACAAGTAGAATTCCATGAAGGCGACGACATTTTAGTAGAGGCTGTTATTAAGCTGATGGGTGGACAAGATAAGCTAACGGTTGACTTGTTCAAAGAAAAAGTAACTATAACCACCATTGAAAATAAATTGGTTTTTCATGTGGATGCTATGAATTTAGCTATGGATGCCAAGATCAGCTTGCCTCATAAGCTATATCATTCAGTTGTTTTAAATACCCTTAATGGAGATATAAGAGTCAAACAAATGGAAGTAAATAATCTAATCATTTCTAGTAAGCGAGGAGACATCCGTCTTGCTGATACCAAGGCAGATGAAGTGAATATTGACACAAAATTAGGAGATGTTAAACTTAAAAACATCTCAACTGATATATTAGGTTTGAATCTAGTCAATGGTGATGTAAAAATTAAAAACTCAACCATCCAAACAACTAGTCTTAAAAATATTAATGGAGACTTCCGAATTGTTGGACCAGTTGGTAATATTAAGGCCAGTACAGTTAATGGAGATTGTTACATTACTAAAAAAGATATCGAACCAGCTAACATCTCACTTTCAGCTGTTCATGGCGACCTTAAAGTCAGCTTACTAAAAGAACAGGCTTTCACCGCAAGAGGTAATCTCTCTGAAGGACAAATTAAGCATCGAATGTCTGGCTTAGACCGACAAGAAATTTTTGATGGTGGTAAATCATTTATATACAATCGTCCCGGTCATCTGGATCAGAAAGAAGTTCAGATTGATGCAAGTATTACCTTTGGAGATTTGTACCTAAAAGATGGAGATTCTGAGACAGGAAAGGAAGGTAAATAATGCAACGATTAACACGCTCATCATCCGATCGCCGCATTTTTGGTGTTTGTGGTGGTATAGCAGAATACTTTAATATTGATTCGACTTTAGTCCGTTTAATTTTTCTGATTGCTATGTTTTCAGCAGGAGTGGGTTTTTTCCCATACATTTTAATGGCGGTTATTATACCCTATGATTATCAAGTTGGCAAACCCTCTTTACGTCGTAAAGGAAAGAAATATTCAGAAACTAATTCTCATCAGGTGATTAAAGATATTACTCCTCAAGATGACGATAACTGGAGTGACTTTTAGAAAAATAAAACGAGCCCTCATCTTATTAGGTGAGGGCTCATTTTTAATGATAGCGCCATTTGCTAGTCAGAAGGCTCTTTCTATGATACCATTTTAGAGAAAAATGAATGGAGGATCGGACCGTGGGAAAATATGTGACAGTCCAAAAATTAACTGAAACTTTAGATGTGGAGATTGTCTATGGTCATGAACATGTCGATAAGAAAATTGTTTCCAGTGAAGTTTCAAGACCAGGACTTATTCTGGCAGACTTCAAAGAATTCTATCCGAGTGATCGGATTCAATTAATCGGTCGAACAGAAACAGCTTATTTAGATACCTTGACTAGCCAAGAACGTATTGAGAAATTCCGCTCTATCTGTCGTGAAGATACGCCTGCTATTGTAGTCGCTCGAAAAATATCTATACCTTCAGAACTTATTTTAATAGCTAAAGAACGTCAGGTGCCACTACTTTCAGCTCGTTCTCGTACTAGCCGGGTCTTGGCAAATCTAACCAATTATTTAGAAGGACAATTAGCAGAGCGTTTTTCAAAGCATGGAGTCTTTCTTGAAGTATTTGGGATGGGAGTCTTGTTAACAGGCACCTCTGGAGTCGGCAAATCAGAAACCGCTTTAGAGTTGATTCAAAGGGGTCACCGTCTAGTAGCCGATGACCGAGTAGAATTTTTTATGGTGGATGAGCTAACCCTAATTGGTGAAGCGCCGGAAATTCTACAAAACTTATTAGAAATTCGTGGCTTGGGAATTGTTGATGTAATGAGTCTTTATGGAGTCTCGGCCATTGTACGTTCTAAAAAGTTAGAATTAATTATCGAGATGGTATTAGATGATGGACAAATTGAATATGATCGTTTAGGGTCTGGTCAACAATACGACCGGATTTTTGATGTTCAAATCCCAAGAACGAGAATACCGGTAAAAACAGGACGGAACTTAGCAGCTATTATTGAAGCAGCCGCTATGAATTTCAGAGCCAACAGTATGGGCTTTGATGCTACAGATGCCTTTAATGCTAAATTAGATGCTTTGATCATGTCTAATCGTGAGGTGACTAATGATTAATTCTTTCGGCTCAATTTTTATGAAGATAGATCGCATCGCCTTTCATATTGGAAGTTGGCCTGTCTATTGGTATGGGCTAATCATTGGTTTCGGAATGTTATTGGCCTATTTCTTATATATAAGGGAAGTTAAACGTAAAGGGGCCGATCCAGATAAGGCCTTTGATCGCCTTTTTTGGGCAATTATCATCGGTTTTATAGGGGCTAGAATTTATTATGTAGCCTTTTCTTGGCAGTCCTATCAAGATAATTTGTTGAGTGTTTTTGCTATTTGGAACGGTGGTATTGCAATCTATGGCGGAATTATTGCGGGCTTTCTAACCTTAATATATTTTATTCGTAAAGATAATTTAAATGCAGCATTAGAAATGGACATGGCAGCACCTGCCTTGATGTTGGCACAAATTGTTGGGCGGTGGGGTAATTTTATTAACCAGGAGGCTTACGGAGGGATTGTGAGTCGCTCCTATTTAGAAAATTTAAGATTACCTACTTTTATCATTGATCAAATGGAAGTCCAAGGGCAATATCGTCAACCCACCTTCTTATTTGAGTCTTTATGGAACTTTATCGGTCTTGTTTTAATTATGACGATAAGAAGGAAGCGTTTCTTAAAAGAAGGAGAAGTCGCAAGCTTTTATGCAGTTTGGTACGGTATAGGTAGAGCTTGGATTGAAGGTTTACGAACAGATAGTCTTTATTGGGGACCTTTTAGAGTCTCACAAGTTTTTTCGTTAATTATCGTTGTAAGTGCTATTTCAATTATGATTTATCGAAGAGTCCACTTGACACTTCCCTTCTATAAGGAATCAGATATTGCAAGATAAGGAGAAAAAAATGAACATTACAATTCTAGGATCAGGTTCGTGGGGGTCTGCTCTAGCAAAAGTCTTATCAGACAATCAACATAGTGTTACTATTTGGAGCATTGATCCTCAGGTGGTTGATGAGATTAATCAACAACATACCAACTCGCATTTTCTTAAAGAATTTGAGCTGAATGAGACTGTTAAATCAACGCTTGATTTAGTACAAGCCTTAAAGAAAGCAGAAGTCTTGCTTTTTGCAGTACCCACCCAAGCAATTCGTAAGGTTTCTAAAGAAGTAAATAAACTTTTAGTCAAAATGGAGCGACCTCCTTTAATTATTCATGTGTCTAAAGGACTTGAACAAAAAAGTCACTTGCGTATTTCTCAAGTGCTTCAAGAAGAGCTGACCACAGATCTTTACAGAGCTTTAGTCGTCTTATCCGGTCCTAGCCATGCGGAAGAGGTCGCACGCGAAGATCTTACATCCGTTACCGCGGCCAGTGAATCGCTAGAAGCTGCTGAAACTGTTCAAGAGCTCTTTATGAATAATTATTTCCGTGTATACACTAACACGGATGTGATAGGGGTTGAATTAGGCGCTGCCTTGAAAAACATTATTGCTTTAGGCGCAGGAATTCTTAATGGTTTAAACTACGGGGACAATGCTAAGGCCGGTTTAATTACACGGGGCTTGGCTGAAATATCGCGTTTGGGTATACGCTTAGGGGCAGACCCGCTAACTTTTCTTGGTTTAAGTGGAGTTGGAGACCTCATTGTAACTTGTACCAGCATTCATTCACGTAATTGGCAAGCTGGTAATTTTTTGGCTAAAGGCTTAACCGTTGAAGAAGTGACAGAAGAAGTCCAGATGGTGGTTGAGGGTATTTTTACTTGCCTGGCAGCTTATGAGTTGGCACAAGAATATCAAGTCGATATGCCAATTACTAATGGCCTCTATCAAGTTCTTTATCAAGGAGCGGATGTTAAAGAAGTGGTTAGTCAATTAATGAATCGCTCTGGCAAACAAGAAGCCTCTTTAGCCCAACACAATGAAGTGATCACCTCAGAGAAAGGAAGATAAGATGGAAGATACGATTGAAAAGACAATGATTAATGTCGATGTTGTGATAGTAGGCGCTGGCCCTGGAGGAATGACGGCAGCCCTATACGCTTCACGTGCCAATTTAAAAACAATTATTCTTGAGAAGGGTCTACCAGGAGGAGAAGTTAATAATACGGCTGATGTAGAGAACTATCCAGGTTTTTCTAAAATAGCCGGTCCAGAATTAGCTCATAAATTTTTTGAATCTGCTATGGAGTTTGGCGCGCAGCATTCAATGGAAACGGTGGTTGGAATTGAGTTACATGACCAAGTAAAACATGTCATTACCAGCAAGAACATCTATGTAGCACCTGTTGTCATTATTGCTACTGGATCTCAGCATAGAAAGTTAGATATTCCAGGGGAAAATCTTTTAAGTGGTAAAGGAGTTTCTTATTGTGCTGTTTGTGATGGCTTCTTTTTCCGTAACCGCCACTTAGTGGTTGTAGGAGGGGGAGATTCGGCTGTCGAAGAAGGAATTTACCTCACTCAGTTTGCTGATAAAGTAACCATTGTTCACCGTCGAGACAGTCTTAGAGCTCAACAGATATTACAAGAGCGTGCTTTCAAAAATGATAAAATTGACTTCATTTGGGATACGACTGTTGAAGAAGTTATAGGTGATCAATCCGTAGAAGGCGTGTTCTTACGAAATAGAAAAACCGGCGAACGCTACACATATCCTTGTGAGGGAGTCTTTATCTACATTGGCTTAGTGCCGAACTCTTCGTTGGTTAGCCATCTAGATATTACGGATGAAGAAGGATGGATTATCACCAACGAAAAAATGGAAACGCGGATTCCGGGCATTTTTGCTGTAGGAGATGTTCGCCAAACACATTTACGTCAAATTGCCACGTCTGTTGGCGACGGGAGTCATGCAGGCCATATGGCTTACCAATATATTCAAACCTTAGCAGACTAATTTTTATAATTAATCAGACTTAGCTATTTTTAAAGGTAAGTCTTTTTAAGAAATAACTAAAAACGTGGGAGATTAGTCAAATTTCTACTATTTTATCCCAATCATGATATAATAAATAACAATGAGAAAGGTGGCGAGAATATGCCTTGGCGTGAATTATATAAAAAATGGAAAAACAAAGAAAATCTTGACCAAGCGGTCAAGAAATCTCTAGAAGAACAAGCTGGCGATGAAACAAAAGATGCTTTTAATAATGTTTTAAGCTTTGGTACGGCAGGGATGCGCGGTATTATAGGAGCGGGCCCGAACCGAATGAATATTTATACAGTTAGACAAGCAACAGAAGGTTTAGCCATGTTAATCAATGAAGCAGGTCAAGAAGCAAAAGAGCGTGGTGTTGTTATTGCCTATGATTCGAGACACTATTCCCCCGAGTTTTCAATGGAAGCCGCTTTAGTCTTAGGTAAGCACGGAATTAAGGTTTATTTATATGAAAGCCTACGTCCAACACCTACCTTGTCCTTCGCTGTGCGTTATTTACATGCTTATGCGGGTATCATGGTAACGGCTAGTCACAATCCGGCAGAATATAATGGTTATAAGGTCTATGGTGAAGATGGCGGTCAAATGCCACCAGAAGATGCGGATAAGTTAACTCGGTTTGTACGGTCCATTGAAGATCCACTAGTCATTGAAGTAGGAAATAAGACGGAATTGTTAGGGTCAGGTAAAGTTGAAATTATTGGTGATCGTGTGGATCAAGCTTATCTAGCTGAGATTGCTAAAGTAACGATTGATTCTAATCTAATTGCTGAGATGGCAGAAGAAGTAAAAATTGTTTTTACTCCACTACACGGTACGGGAATGTATCTAGGGATGCAGGCTTTAGAACAAGCAGGGTTTTCTAACATCCATGTTGTTGAAGAGCAAGCAGAACCAGATGGAGGTTTTCCAACTCTTAAATCCCCTAATCCTGAATCGCCTGAATCATTTGACTTGGCTGAACAAATTGGGCGAAATATTGAAGCTGATATTCTTTTAGCAACAGATCCGGATGCTGATCGTTTAGGTGCGATGATTCGTACTCAAGAAGGAAATTATCAATTGCTATCAGGAAACCAAATCGCCTGCTTAATGTTGAATTATATGTTAAAAGCATACCAAGCCAAAGATCAATTACCTGAAAATGGTGTAATCATAAAATCGATTGTTTCAACAGATCTAGCAGAAGAAATTGCTAAAGCCTATAAGGTTGAGACGGTAGATGTTTTAACAGGTTTTAAATTTATTGCAGAAAAAATTAAACAGTACGAAGAATCAAAAGCGCACACCTTCATTATGGGCTTTGAGGAAAGTTTTGGCTATTTATTGAAGAGCTTTACACGTGATAAAGATGCTATTCAAGCCTTAGTAATGTTGGCTGAAATTACAGCCTTTTATAAAAAACAAAACAAAACCCTCGCACAAGCGCTAATGTCAATTTATGAAGAATATGGTTATTATAAAGAAAAAACTTTATCCATCTCTTTTACATCACTTGATGGAAAGCAAGAAATGGAAGCGTTAATGAATGAAACGCGGGCTAATCGCTTGACGGAGGTAGCTGGTATTCCTGTTGCCGAAGCCTACGATTATTTAAATAGTAATTTGATTTATGCAGATGGTAAACAATCCAGTCTTTCATATCCTAAATCCAATGTTTTAAAATATAAATTGAAAGACGGATCATGGATTGCCTTAAGACCAAGTGGCACAGAGCCAAAAATAAAATTATATATGGGCGCTAAAGCTGAAAGTGAACAGGCTGCAAATGACAAAATAGTGAGTTTAGAGGCCTTTTTGAATCAATTGATTAAGTAAGTTAAATCTCTGCTGAAATCTTTTTCTTTTTAAGAAAGTGGATTTCAGCAGCTTTTTTAGCTAAAAGATTCATAGATAGAGTAGAAATTAATTTGTGATATAATAGAGAGTAATAAATATTCACCAAGAAAAGAGGGAGACCATGTCAAATTTGGAATTAGTCATTATCACTGGGATGAGTGGTGCAGGCAAAACCGTTGCTGTTCAAAGTTTTGAAGACCTTGGATATTACTGCATCGATAATATGCCGCCAAGTCTTTTGCCAACCTTTTGGCAATTGATGCGAGAATCAGGTAAAATCACTAAAATCGCTATGGTAATTGATTTAAGAACACGGGAGTTTTTTGATGAGTTATCGGATATAATCGGTACGATGGATAATAATCAAGATGTTACTTCAAGAATTCTCTTTTTAGAAGCCAATGACCAAGAATTGGTTTCTCGTTATAAGGAGTCACGTAGACATCATCCATTATCACAAGCAAATGAAGTCTCAACATTGAGTGCGATTGCTAAAGAAAAAGAGTTATTACGCGATTTAAGAACGCGTGCTCAAATGATTGTAGACACTTCTGAAATGAAACCCAGACAACTAAGAGCTTATATTATGGAACATTTTGCTGAAAAGGAGCAAGTTACCTTTAGAATAGATGTAGTCTCTTTTGGTTTTAAGTATGGTCTTCCAATAGATGCAGATGTTGTCATGGATGTGCGTTTTTTACCTAACCCTTATTATATTCAAGATTTAAGAGGATTAACTGGAGTGGATAATGCGGTTTATGATTATGTTATGAGTCAACCGGAAAGTCAAATTTTTTATAATAAGCTAATCGACTTATTAAATTATTGTGTTCCTGGCTATAAACGCGAAGGCAAAAGTAGGGCTGTGATAGCGATTGGTTGTACAGGGGGGCAACACCGTTCAGTGGCCCTAGCTGAAAGAATTGGCGAACATTTTACTCGCATGAATTATTGTACAAATGTTAATCACCGTGATATGGCAAAAAACCAAAACCAAGTATTAAAGAAGGTTGCTAGAAATGAATCAGATGCATCAAGCTCGTTATAAAGTTGCGGTAATCGGTGGGGGAACCGGCTTGCCTGTAATTTTAAGAGGGCTAAAGAAATTAGATGCCAACATTACAGCAATCGTTACTGTTGCCGACGACGGAGGGTCATCTGGCGTTATTCGTGATTATATTAACGTTGTTCCACCGGGAGATATCCGTAACTGTATGTCAGCTCTTTCCGAAGCAGACCCAGTCTTACTTGAACTCTTTCAATATCGCTTTAACACGGATGATGATTTTTTAGCAGGCCATGCCATTGGAAATCTTTTGATTGCCGCTTTAAAGGAAATGAAAGGCTCACTGTCGGAAGCCATTGATATCTTATCGCAATTTATGAATATTAATGGTCAAATCCTACCAGCAGCTCCTGAACCATTAATTTTGCAAGCTTTATTTGAAGACGGAACGATTGCTGTTGGCGAGTCGAAAATAGCCCACCATCGTAAACGCATTCAAGAAGTTAATGTAATGACTATTGAAGGAAAACCTGCCGTTAAGGCTTCTTCAAGGGTTGTGGAAGCAATCATGGAAGCAGACTTAATTGTATTAGGTCCAGGCAGTTTGTATACTTCTATTTTGCCCAATTTAATGATTGATGAGATTGGACAAGCGATATCAAAAACCAATGCTCAGGTAGTTTATATTTGTAATATTATGACTCAATTAGGAGAAACAGAAAACTTTACGGATGCAGATCATATTGAAGTATTACATAATCATTTGGGAGTTCGATTTGTCGATACCGTTTTGGTTAATACTACAGAAGTTCCCAAAGAATATATTATCAATCAACCAAACAAAGAGTATCTGCTTCAAGTAAAACACGATTTCAATGGTTTGCGTCGTTTAGGATGTCGGGTTATATCTAGTGAGTTTTTAAGTATGAAAGAAGGCGGCGCTTATCATGATACGGATAAGGTTGTTGAAGAATTAGGGCACTTATTGAATAGTGTGCGTTTGCTTGATAAAAATAGTTCTGATTCAAATAAGCACTCAGTTTTATAAATGGACTAAATGTTGGTTAAGGAGAGAGTAGGATGACATTTGCAGCAGAAGTAAAAAAAGAATGTACATTATTAGAAGTTCACAAAGAGCATGCCAAAGCAGAATTAGCGGCATTGATCCGCATGAATGGTGCGGTTTCTATTTATCAACAAAAGCTAATTTTAAATGTACAAAGTGAAAATGCTGCAATCGCAAGAAGGTTATATACCTTACTCAAGGACTACTTTGATGCTGAAAGCGAACTGATTGTTCGGCGCAAAATGAAATTAAAAAAGAACAATGTCTATATTGTGCGCTGTCTTTATCATGTACAAGAAATTTTAGAAGATTTAGAAATTTTTGATCAATTAAGCCTCATCTCAAGAGTGGCTCCCGAAATAATGCAAAACGACCCAAAGAAGCGCTCTTATTTGCGAGGAGCCTTTTTAGCGGGAGGCTCGGTGAATAATCCGGAGTCAAACTCTTATCATTTAGAAATATACTCGAGTTATGAGGATCATAATGAAGATCTTTGTAAAATGATGAATGATTTTCATTTAAATGCAAAAACAATTGCTCGTAGAAACGGATATATCACCTACTTAAAAGAGGCAGAGAAAATCGCTGACTTTTTAGTAATTATTGGAGCCAATCGAGCAGTCTTAAAATTTGAAGATGTGCGGATTGTTAGGGATATGAGGAATTCAGTTAATCGCTTAGTTAATTGTGAAAACGCTAATCTTAATAAAGTAATTGATGCTTCGCAAAAACAAATTGCAGCTATTAAACGAATTGAAGCCAAAAAAGGATTGTCCTCTTTACCGGAAAAATTAGAAGAAATGGCACGTTTTCGTATTGAAAATCCAGATATGAGCTTAAGAGAGTTGGGAGAGCAAATTCCTAACGGACCTATTTCGAAATCGGGAGTTAATCATCGGTTGAGAAAAATTGTTGAATTGGCCGAAAAAATCTAAATAATATATTTGCTTAGCACTTTTAAACTTCTTTTTTGGTATTTAATATTAACACCATTAAGGAGGAATTATATGAATCAAGTAACTTTTGTTGGTAGATTATGTCGAGACATACAGTTAAAAGAGGTTGGCGATTCAGCGGCTGTTACTAATAATGTCATTGCAATCAAACGTCCTTTTCGCGATCGTAATGGTGAATCAGTGACTGACTTTATTCCTTTCGTCGCTTGGAACGGTTTGGCAAAATTGATTCACAAGTATGCATGCAAGGGGCAACGCATTGCTTTATCAGGAATGATGCAAAGTCGCAGCTATCTCAACGCTGAAAAAGAAGAAATTTATGTTATTGAATGTAATGCCAGCGAAATTACTCTCTTGGACAAGCCGAAATCTAAGGCGGTTTCTAATCAAGAGATGGAGATGAAGGCGGAAGATATGCAGGTGTCCCAAGAAACGATTCAGCAAGTGTTAAATGATATTTCAAATTGATTAGCTGTTTTAAAAAAGTTGCCGAGCAAATACTTGCTCGGTTTTTTGTTTTTATAAAATAATAAGCCGAAAAACTATAATTGTTATATACTACCTTGGACTGAGTGGAGAAGACCTAGTGTCTCTTATAATAAGATTTGTGTATAATAGAAAAAACAGTAGGTTCTTAAAAAGGGGGAAGCTAAATGAAAATATTAATGATTGAGGATAATGAATCCGTTTGTGAAATGATGGGGATGTTCTTTGAAAAAGAAAATTTTGAAGCAAGCTTTCATGGTGATGGAAAAGAAGGATTTGAAGCCTATCGGACGCAACCTAACATTTGGGACATTGTTATTCTGGATTTAAATCTACCTTCTATGGATGGAATGACCATTTGTCGCAAAATTAGACAGATTTCTAAAGAGACGCCTATTATTATGCTAACTGCTCAAGATTCTGAAAGCGACCAAGTGATTGGTTTAGAAATGGGCGCGGATGATTATGTAACCAAACCCTTCAGTCCCTTGACGTTATTAGCGAGGATGAAAGCTCTGCATCGAAGAGCTCAAGTAGTTTCAGCTGATGCAGCTGTTAAAGAAGAAAATGAGTTTGATATTGAAACAAAAACTGTCAAAATCAATACTTCTACACGTGAAGCTTACTATCACGATAAAAAAATAGAGAGTTTAACACCTAAGGAATTTGATTTATTTGTAATGTTTGCTCAGCATCCTAAGCGAGTGTTTACCAGAGAGCAATTACTCAAGAGTATTTGGGAAGATCCCTTTTTTGGTGATGAAAGAACAGTAGATGCACACATAAAAAAATTAAGACAAAAAATAGAGCGTTATGGTTCCCAGTTGATTCAAACAGTTTGGGGAGTTGGTTATAAATTTGAAGAACTAGGTGATTAATTATGAAGTTCTTATGGCAGCAAATAATTGTTTTCTTAATAGTATTATTGACTGCCCTAACGGTTTCTGCATACCGTATTTCCGATTATATGGAAAAGAAGATCTATGAGGATCGTGAATTGCAGCTCTTGCGTTATGGTGAAAATATAGTTGATAATTATTTTTCGAGAGAAGATTTGGTTCGTGCATCCCAGTTACTGTCAAGTGAAAAAATAATTATCCAAGTGAATTTGTCCGATGGACGAATAATTTATCCTACTTATGATCAGCGCTTTGGTTCGAAGTTGAGTAAAGAAGATCTGGAACAGATTGCTAAGGGTGGAAATGTTGGTTTACGCTACTCACAAAGATACGTAGACCCAGACACGCAGTTACAAATGGCAACGGTCTACATTCCTTTGAAAGAAAATCAAGTAGCAGGTTTTCCTCCAGGTTTTATTAGTTTAGGGGCACCACTAGAAGATTTAGAAGAAAAAGTGACGGCCATGCAAGAAAAAGTATTATTTGCTTATTTATTAGCAGGTATTGCAGGCTTAGGGATGAGTGTTCTCTTTTCAATCTATCAGACTAATAAGTTAAAACAGCTGCGAAAAGCCAGTCAAGAAATTGCCTCTGGAAATTATGAAATTAAGGTGAATACCAAAGGTCAGGATGAATTTGCTGATTTATCTAAAGATTTTCAAAAGATGGCAGATTCTCTTGTTCAATATGAGTCGGAAGTTGAAAGACAAGAGACATTAAGGAAACAATTCATGATGGATGTGGCTCACGAAATGCGAACCCCTCTAACAACCATGAGTGGATTATTAGAAGGTTTACGTTACGATATGATTCCTGAAAATCAAGTGGATCGCAGTTTGGAACTCATCCACTCTGAAACGCAGCGCTTGACACGTTTAGTTAATGAAAATTTAGATTATGAACGAATACGTAACAAACAAATCAGCCTAAATAAAGTTTCTATCAATACCGAAGTTTTATTTGAAAATATAAAAACCCAATTACAAGTAAAAGCTAAAGAAAAGAATGATCAATTAGTTAGTCAAATTGCACCAGATTTCACTTTATGGGCAGACTATGATCGTATTACTCAAGTTTTGATTAATTTAGTAACCAATGCCATTCAATTTTCGCAAGATAGTGAGATTGTTTTAGAAGCTAAAATGGTAGACGCAGGTTCTCAAATAAAAGTGATCGATCATGGTATTGGGATTGACACCGATCAGATTCGTTCCATATGGGAAAGGTTTTATAAAGTTGATGTTTCAAGAAAAAACACAAAGTTTGGGGAATCTGGCATCGGTTTGGCTGTTGTCAAATCCTTGGTTGAAGCTCATAATGGGAAAATAGAAGTTGAGAGCGAACTCAATAAAGGGTCAGTTTTTATAATAACGTTGCCACGTCAAAACAAATAAGCTATAATGTACCCTTGTTAATGATAACTAACAAAACTGACATGATAAGGAGGACTATCGAGTGGGGAAAACTTTAAAAGGCATAATATCTATTGCTCTTATTTTAGGTTTAGTAGGAGTCATTACTTTGAACGCTTACGTAAATTCAAATTCAAAAGCTAATCTTGTTCAAAAGCCTAACCAAGAATTCACCAACATTTTGGACGATATTCAATCTCAAATTGATGAGCTATATTATGATGAAAACCAAGATTTCTTAAAAGAATCATTCCAAGTGGAAATGATAGACCCAATTAAAAAGAATATTAATAAGTTGAATGAATCAACGACTGTTAAGAATCAATATCTTGATCAGTTGAAAGAAATTGAAAAACGTTTCCAAGCACAAAATGAGGTCAATGACTTCTTTGCAGGAACCAAAGATGCTATCCGTGGAAATGAAGTGAATGAAGATTTAATGATCCGCGAAGGGCTCACTAAAGAAAAAGTGCTCAAGGTAAAAGAAGAATATTACTATGAAGAAATTGGAATTGATGAGCAGACTTCGGATTCAAATCAAGAAGTAGAATTAGATGCTTTTCAAAAGGCGATTAATCTTCTGATTGATCAAGTGGAAGAAAGTGTTGTTGAAGGTGATGAACTTTTAGAACTTTTCAAAGATGTAGAAAAAATTGATATCGTTGATGGTAATATTGGTAAAATAGCACAAGCTATGCGCAAATTCGATCAGCGATTATTAGAAGTCAAAGATTCACTTCCTTCTCTGTATAAAACAATGAATAAAAAAGCGGATACTTATACCCATAAAGTGATTAAAGAAGTGGCAAAAATAGCTAAAGATGTGCCACAATACTATCAACTCTTAGTTAGCTCTTTGGAACCATCTGAGCGTTTAAGTCAAGCTCTTGAAGATAATAAGGAACTTTTCGAAGGATCAGAGAAAACAACGGTTGAAGTAGTTGAAACAACTCAAAAGATAGCTGAAACTGTTGAGACTTCTAACGATTATTATTACGAGGAACCAGAAAACTCATGGACTAATCCAGAGCCAACACCTCCAAGTACAACTGTTCGACCAGGAACATCTGAACCAGTTGAATCGACACAAGTAATCGAGACATCTGAAGTTAATGACGATAATTATTACTAATATGCCTTTGATTTTTAATTAAGAAAAGCACTTCACCTTCAATTCATGCCTTTTATTAAAAGGTTATTTATTGGAAGTTGGAGTGCTTTTATTAAAATAATTGGATATAAGAAATAAGGAGGAAAGATATGGATGTTTTATGCTTTATCGCCCATGATCAGCTAGCAAATTCTTCTAGCCAGCAATTTTTATTAGCTAGTGGCCAAGCGCTCACCCAAACAGACTACGTTGATTTAACGGCTGAGTGGCAAGACAAAGTTTTTTTTGATTCCAAACAAGAGCTTTTAAGAATGGCTGATTATGAGCGTATTTTATTTCAATTTCCTCTGTATTGGTATCAAGCACCGGCTATCTTAAAGGTTTGGATGGACCAAGTGTTTAATGATCAATTAAACTTTAAACAGACAGTGAAAATTTTACAAGATAAAGAATTTGGAATTGTATTAACGGTAGGTTCTAGACTCGAAAGTTTTCAACCAGGTGAACGAGCGGGAGTTAGTTTAGTGGACTTAATGTCACCTTATTATGCTTGGGCAAACGATTTTGCTATGAAGTATCGTCCACCTTTTATTATTTCACAATTTCATTATTTAACAGAAGAAGAAAAATATCATTTAATGATTGATTACGTGACTTATTTAAAAACAGGTCGACTTTATTTACTAGAAGATAAGGTGAATGTTTTGTTAGAAGAACTTGATCGACTAAAATTAAATTTAGACCCGCTTGATCAGCATATATATGACCAATTTATTCAGAAATTAATTGACCAAGCAGACGAGCTAAAAGAATTAGAACTTTTTGATGAGGAGTAGTAAAGATAATATGCAAAAAGCAAAGATGTTCCAAGTTCCTATTGAAAAATGGGTAGAAAGTTGCAAAGATTATCCAAGTCGTGCTGTTTTAAAGGTAGCTTTAGCTGTTTTGAAAGAGCAAGAGAAGAGGATTGAACAAAATAGAGACCAATTAGATGCTAATGCATGGAGTCCCAAAGCTTGGTCTTAGATAGGCTTGCAAGATAGTAGAATAGACTTTATACTAAAACGAAAGAACGAGTGGGAGTGAATGTGATGTCAATAATTGAAGATTTAAAGTGGCGAGGCGCTATCAATCAACAAACAGATGCAGAGGGTTTAGAGAAGCTATTATCTAAAAAAACGATTGCCTTATACTGCGGAGTAGATCCAACGGGGGATTCTATGCATATTGGGCATTTAATTCCTTTTATGGTTTTAAAGCGGTTTCAATTAGCCGGTCACCAACCGATTGTCTTGATTGGAGGGGCAACAGGATCGATTGGCGATCCTTCAGGTCGAACCAGTGAAAGAAGCTTACAAACAATGGAAGTAGTCCAAAAAAATGCTCAGAAGCTGACACAACAAATGGAAAAACTGTTCTTAAAAGGGGATTCGGCTGATAATACTTTCAAAATAATGAATAATTATGATTGGTTAAGTAAACTCTCTTTATTAGAATTTCTGAGAGATTATGGTAAACACTTTAATGTTAATACGATGTTGGCTAAGGATGTTGTAGCCAGTCGACTTGAGAATGGAATTTCATTTACTGAATTTTCCTACCAAATTCTTCAATCCGTTGATTTTCATTACCTCTTCCAAACACAAAATGTTCAATTACAAGTCGGTGGTGGTGACCAGTGGGGAAATATTACAGCAGGTTTAGACTTTATCCGTCGTATGGAAGGAACAGAAGCAGAGGCCTATGGTTTAACTATTCCTTTAATGCTTAAGTCAGACGGTACTAAATTTGGCAAATCAGCAGGAGGAGAAACTGTTTGGTTAGATCCAGAAAAGACGACTCCTTATGAATTTTATCAATTCTGGCTTAATCAAGCAGATGATGATGTTGTTAAATATTTAAAATATTTCACTTTCCTCGAGCAATCAGAAATTGAAGCTTTAGAAAAAGAAGTGGCTGAACAACCGCATTTAAGAAAGGGACAACGTCGTTTAGCTGAGGAAATCACACGGTTTGTGCATGGTCAAGAAGCTTTAGAAGAAGCCGAAAAAATTACTCACGCTCTGTTTACCGGTAATGTGGGTAATCTAACTACTCAACAAATTGAAGCAGGATTTAAAAATATGCCGCATGCACTAGCGAATAAAGAAGCAATGAATATTGTAATCTGGCTAGTGGAGACAGGGATCGTTCAGTCCAGAAGACAAGCCAGAGAATTTGTTAGCAACGGTGCTATATTAATTAATGGCACAAAAGTAACTGATTTGGATTATGAAATCAGTCAAAAAGATGCCATTGGAGACCGTTATATTATTGTCAGACGCGGGAAAAAACACTATACACTGGTCACTTTAAAATAGCGGTTGGTTCAAAACATCCTTAGAAAATTTCTAAGGATGTTTTTATCTGTTCAAATGTTTCAATAAGGTTACAAGTCTTATACGATTCAACGAAAACGCCCTTTTTTGATGTTTAATGTGTTAATATCATTCTTGTTAAGAGAAAAGTATCAATAGATATATTTAAATAAAAGTTCAAAGAGGAGCTAATAAGAATGAAAATCAAATTTTCTAAGAAGCTATTAACGACATTATTAACTTCATCAATTATACTTTCATCAGTTAGTAGTTTACCAATCTATGCTCAAGATATTGAGGGTATTAATGCAAACATTGATTATCAAGTAAATAATTTAAATGCTGAACAAACTCAGCTATATGCTCAGTTAGTAAATTCATACAATCAAATTGAAACAATTAAAGAAGAGGCTGAGCAACTTCAAAATTCGATTTCAGACGATAACCAAACAATTGAATTATTAAACCAAGAAATTGAAGAACTACAAGAAATGATTGACAAGCGTCAAGAGTTAATTGCTGAACAAGCGGTTGCTATTCAAGAAAAAGGTGGAACTACCAACTACCTAAATATTTTAGCATCTTCAGAATCACTTTCTGATTTCGTTGGACGAATGGATGTAATTATCAAGCTGGTTTCTTCTAATAAGGATTTATTAAATAGTCAAAAAGAAGACATGGCAAGTGTTGAAGCTAAAAAAGTAGCGACTGAAAAAGCTAAAGCAACAAAAGTTGATAAAATGATCAGCTTAGAAGCATTAAAAGGTGATTTAGAAGTTGAAACAGCTTCAGCAGAATTAGCTTACGCAGAATTAACTAGACAAGCAGAATTAGCTGAAGAAAACCGTCTAGCTCTAGAAGCAGAAGCAGCGGCCTTTGAAGCGGCAACTCAAGTAGCAATTATTGAGAACACACAAGCAGTTGAAGAAGCAGTTGTTGAATCTAGTGAAGATGTTGTAACTTCAGAAGTAGCACCATTAGAAACAATTGAAACATCTCAAGAGACTACACAAACAGCAGAAGTTTCATATGAAGTAGTTGCTTCACTAGAGACAATTGAAAGTGAAGAAGCAGTTGTTACAACTCAAGCAGTAGAAACAAGTTTAGAGCCTATTGAGACAACACAAGCTATCGAAACCACTGTTGCGCCAGTTGAAACAACACAAGTTGTTGAAACGAGTCTTGAGCCATTAGAAACAACAGCGGTTGAAGTGATTGCAACCACTGCAGAAGTAATCGAAGAAGTCCAAGCGCCAGACTTGTCTTATAATACTGGATCATTAATCGGAAATGCTGAAAAATATATTGGTATCCCTTATGTATGGGGAGGTAAATCTCCAGCAGGATTTGACTGTTCAGGGTTTGTTCAATATGTTTTCAAAGAGACCTATGGTATGGAAATTGGTGGATGGACTGGTGCTCAAGAAAATGCGGGCACTAGAATTTCAATAGACCAAGCACAAGCAGGTGACTTATACTTCTGGGGTAGTCCTGGAGGAACTTACCACGTTGCTTTAGCAACTGGTGGAGGAAATTATATTCATGCTTCTCAACCAGGCACACCTTTAGGTTACTCAAACATTTCAACATTTACCCCATCGTTTGCGGTAAGAGTCTTATAAAAATTAATGAGAGTCAGGAAACTGACTCTTTTTTTATACAATCATTTAATTAAGCAAAAGACTGCTTCTAATCTATGAT
Source organism: Facklamia sp. P13064 (assembly GCF_050409425.1). Lineage (NCBI taxonomy): Bacteria > Bacillati > Bacillota > Bacilli > Lactobacillales > Aerococcaceae > Facklamia > Facklamia sp. P13064. The sequence continues at coordinate 55,090 of NZ_JBNUPM010000003.1, forward strand.
ATAATATGAGAGATAATTTATTTGAAAGGGGCACTCATCCGTGACCGAACAAAAAACTTTTTATATTTCAACACCGATTTATTATCCCAGTGGTAAATTGCATATAGGAAATGCTTATTCCACTCTAGCTGCTGATACCATGTCACGCTATAAGCGTTTAATGGGTTACGATGTTTTCTTTGTAACTGGAACTGATGAACATGGTCAAAAGATTGAACAAAAAGCTGAGGAATTAAATTTAGAGCCCAAAGCATATGTTGATGAAATGGCTGAAGAAATTCAAAAGCTTTGGCAAAAACTAGAAATAACCAATGATCATTTTATTCGTACTACTGACGACTATCATGTTCAAGCGGTTCAAAAGATTTTTGACCAATTATTAGAACAAGGCGATATTTATTTGGGTGAATATTCAGGTTGGTATTCAGTCAGTGATGAGGAGTATTTTACCGAAACGCAGCTAGCGGAAGTCTTTAAAGATGAAAAGGGTAATGTCGTGGGAGGAATTGCTCCTTCCGGCCATGAAGTAGAGCTAGTAAAAGAAGAATCTTATTTCTTTAAATTAGCCAAATATACGGATCGGTTAATTGAATATTACGAATCCGATGATCAAGTGATTTTACCTGAATTTCGAAAAAATGAAATGATTAATAACTTTATCAAACCTGGTTTAGAAGACTTAGCAGTATCAAGGACCTCCTTCAGTTGGGGAATCCCAGTGAAGACAAATCCTAAACATGTTGTTTATGTATGGATTGATGCACTATCTAATTATATCACCTCTTTAGGTTATGGTAGCGATAATGATGAAGCTTTTAAAAAGTTTTGGCCTGCAGATATTCACGTCTTAGGCAAAGATATTTCGCGCTTCCATATGATTTATTGGCCCGCCTTATTAATGGCTTTAGATCTTCCTTTACCGAAACGTATTTATGCCCATGGTTGGATTGTTATGAAAGATGGCAAGATGTCTAAATCCAAAGGGAATGTGATTTACCCAGAGATTTTGATTGAACGATATGGTCTTGATGCGACTCGTTACTATCTTTTAAGAGGGATGAGTTTGGGGAGTGATTCTGTATTTACACCAGAAGACTTCGTTAAAAGCATCAATACTGAATTAGCCAATGACTTAGGAAACTTGCTCAACCGTACTGTTGCGATGATTAATAAATACTTCCAAGGTGCAGTACCTAACAAGCAAGTTTTGCAGTCACAAAATGATTTGGATAAAGAGTTCACTAATTATTTAACAGATCATTTAGAAGCATACCATGAAAAAATGGAATTAATGGCTTTTGATAAAGCGATTGACGCCTTAATGGCGATTGTTTCTAGATCTAACAAGTATATTGATCAAACTGAACCTTGGAATTTAGCAAAAGACTCACAATTAACAGATCGTTTAGCCATTGTAATGTTCCATTTGGCAGAAAGCTTACGCATCATCGGTCATTTATTAAGACCTTTTATGACACAGGCTCCATTGGAAATCTTCAAACAATTGGGTGTTGAGGAAGAAATAAACGCTAATTTAAGCGATCTAGTTTTTGGTCAATTTGCAGAAAATGCGCAGGTAATTAAAAAAGGTGTTCCTATCTTTCCTCGTTTGGAAGTGGAAGAAGAGATTACTTATTTACAAGAAGCCATGTCTCTTGAAAGTCAAAAGGATATTTCTTCAGCTAATTTAACAGTATCTGATCCTGACTGGGACCCGGAAGCAATTCAGTTAAGCTATGCTGAAACGGCAGAAGTAGCATTTGATGATTTTATTCAAACTGAAATTAAAGTAGCAGAAGTTATTGATGTCGACGAAGTAGAAGGCTCCAATAAGTTGTTACGCTTTAGACTGGATGCAGGTGACCAAGGTCATCGTCAAATCTTATCGGGTATTAAAAAATACTATCCGGATTTCAAAGAGTTAATTGGCAGAAAAGTCTTGGTTGTGGCAAATCTTAAACCGAGAAAGATGATGGGTCATATTAGTCAAGGTATGATTTTATCTGCTGAAAGTGGCAAAGATTTACATTTAGTTTTTGCCCCAGATCAAGCCAAAAATGGTTCACTGATTGGGTAAAAAGAATAAAAAGGACAAGTATTCGCACTTGTCCTTTTTATGTTTAATGAGCCTATCTGTTTGAAAAGAACGAGTTATGTTAAAATAACAAAAGATTGGAGAGGAAAAAATGAAATTATTTGATACACACACTCATCTAAATGTCTCCCAATTTCATGGGAAAGAAGAAGAATATTTACAAAGAGCTAAAGAAGCAGGCGTCGGTTTTTTAGCAGTTGTTGGTTTTGATCGTCCTACCATCGAGCGCAGTCTAACGCTTAGCCAAGAGCATAAGCATTTGATTAGTGTGGTAGGTTGTCATCCCACCGAAACCATTTATTATGATCAAGCTTTTGAAGACGATTTACATAAGTGGTTAGAATTAGATCGTGTCAAAATGTTAGGTGAAATAGGTTTGGATTATCATTGGGATACCTCTCCCAAAGATATTCAAACTAAAGTCTTTAGAAGGCAAATAGCCATTGCCAAGGAACATAATCTACCAATTACTATTCATAATCGCGAAGCAACCAAAGATTGTTACCGAATTCTTAAGGAAGAAGGGCTTCCAGCAGCTGGGGGAATTATGCACTCTTTTGGAGAAGGACCTGAGGAGGCGAAGCGCTTTTTAGATTTAGGTATGCACTTATCTTTTAGTGGGGTGGTCACTTTTAAAAAGACGGAAGATGTCCGTCAAGCTGCGGCCGTTACACCACTAGATAAACTATTGATCGAAACAGATGCTCCTTACTTAGCCCCTGTTCCAATGAGAGGAAAGCAAAACGAACCAGCTTTCGTTAAGTATGTAGCGGAAAAGTTGGCTGAAGTTAGAAACCTTTCCGTCGAAGAAGTTGCCCGGATAACAAGTGAAAACGCCTTTAAGCTATTTAATTGGCAACCAGAAGAGGAAGCTTAATGAAAGAAATAGAAGTGCCCACCGAAGTGGTGGTAGTAGAAGGTCGATCTGATACCCAACGTCTTAATCAGATTTTTGGCCCAAGTATTAAAGTGATTGAAACCAATGGGTCGGCCATTGATCAAGAAATCCTCAGCCGAATTGAAGAAGCTAATAAGCAATTTGGCGTAATAGTCTTTACTGATCCTGATTATCCTGGCGAGCGCATTCGCAGAATTATTCGTACTCAAATTCCAAGCGTTAAAGAAGCTTTTTTAAGTCAAGAAGCTGCAAATTCACACCGTAAAAAAGATTCTTTGGGAATTGAACATGCCAGTGCAGCCGATATTCAAGCAGCCTTAAGTAAAGTAACAAAGATGTCGCCTCAAAAAGAATTAAAACCGATACCCATGGCAGAACTGGTGGCTATGGGTCTAGCTGGAACAGAGCAAGCCAATGTTTTAAGGCAGACAGTAGCTAATCATTTTAATTTAGGACACGTTAACGCTAAGCAGTTACAAAAGCAATTGGCTAAGTACCAAGTAAGTCGTCAAGAGATACTAGCTTATTTAAAAAGGAGGGAAGAAAGTGAATAAAGATATTGATCATAAACTAATAGCAACACCCAGTCGTACAAGTTCGATTATGAAGCAGTATGATATAAAAATGAAGAAAAGTTTAGGGCAAAACTTTTTAGTAGAGCCTCAAATTCTACAAAGGTTAGTAGAAGTAGCAGAGATTGATTCAGAAACAACCGTTATCGAAATAGGTCCAGGAATAGGTGCTCTGACAGAGTTTTTGGCCTTATCTGCTAAGAAAGTGTTGGCATTTGAAATAGATCAACGTTTTGTAAATATTCTTCAAGATACCCTATCTCCCTATGAAAACGTTGAAGTTATTCATCGAGACATTTTAAAAGTTGATTTTAGTCAATCAGATTATGCTTACTTACACCAAAGTAAACGCTTAGTGGTGGTCGCTAATTTACCTTATTATATTACGACGCCTATCATTATGCATTTACTAGCTAGCCAGTTGTCCTTTGATTCTTTAGTCATGATGATGCAAAAGGAAGTAGCTGAGCGCATGACTGCGCAAGTAGGAACCAAAGCTTATAATTCACTAACAGTGGCTATTCAGCTTCAAATGAAAGCGGAATTAGCATTTATTGTCCCTCCCACTGTTTTTATGCCCAGACCCAATGTCGATTCTGCTGTGTTAAAATTAACGAGCTTAGAAAATCCATCTCACAACTTTAAAAACAGTAGGTCATTTCAACAGTTTGTTCAAGCTTGCTTTAAACAACGTAGAAAAACCCTGTGGAATAATTTAAAAGTTTATTATCCCAATCAAGAAGCAACTTACTTAGAAAGTTGCTTTGCTAAGGCGGATATTTCACCTAGCCGTCGCGCTGAAACATTAAATTTGGATGAGTTTATCAAGCTTTTTAACATTTTAAGTGAAAGAAATTGATAGAATAATTGTTAGACGATAATACATTGCAAGTTATTCTTACTTATGTTATATTGTAAAATTTAAGAATTTGTGATATAATATGGTATGAGGTGATAAGATGCCAAAAGACCTGATTGAAATCAAGTCAATGCTTGATGGAAGAGTTGGAGAAGAGATTGTTGTAACTGTTCAAATGGGGCGTAAGAAGAAACGAGAGCGTCGTGGAACACTTGCTGAAACTTATCGGTCAATTTTTATTGTTGACTTAGATGAGGAAGACAATGTGGATCGTGTATCATTTTCTTATCGAGACATATTAACTAATGCGGTTGAAATCGAATTTTAAACTTTCAAGTTTTAAAGAGGCTTACTTGTTATTGAGTAAGGCTCTTTCTTATTTTGTGATGCAAGCTATGGTATAATTAATTGTATATCTTATGGAGGTGTCGCTCTTGAAAATGATTGTTGGTCTCGGTAACCCAGGTGAACGTTATGCCAATACGCGACATAACGCTGGCTTTGAAGCAATCGATCGTTTAGTAGATAAAGAAGGCTTAAACTTTACTGATCAAAAATTTGATGCAGATTTTACCATTTGGCGGAATCAATCAGATAAGATTTTATTAGTTAAACCCTTTACCTATATGAATAATTCGGGACAAGCTGTTTTACCCTTAATGTCTTATTATGGTATTGCGGTAGAGGATTTAATAGTAGTCTATGACGATTTAGATCTCGAACCAGGTCGTATTCGCCTTCGTGAAAAAGGTTCTGCCGGTGGGCATAATGGCATGAAATCGATTATTCATATGCTTGGAACGAATGACTTTAAGCGTATAAGAGTTGGGATTGGCCGTCCACAAGCAGGTTGGAAGGTCATTGATCATGTTTTAGCTCCTTTTGATAAGGACAGCTTACCACTTGTTACTCAAGCAATTGATCATGCAGCGAATGCTTTAACAGACTGGGTTGGTGGAAAACCTTACAGTGAAGTAATGAATTTTTATAATAGAAAATAATCATGGAGTAAGGATATCCCTGCTTCATGTTTTTGTGTTGGATGTATAAGGAGAGATTTGATGTTAGATAAGTTGCAAACGGCAGTCTTTGATCAAAGTATAAATACTATAAATACTATAAATAAAGCAAATAATTCTAATCTTCCTCATTTAGTGACGGGTCTAGATGGTAGTGGGAAAGCAATATATATCGCTAAACTATATCAAGAGGCTCCGAGTCAAATGATTATACTGGAAAGCAATCCGAATCACTTAATCCAAATGTTTGAAGATCTTTCCAGCTTGCTACCTAATGTCGCTATATATTCTTTTCCTGCGGAAGAGAGTTTGGCGCTAGAATATTCTACAGCTTCTCTAGAAGGTCGGGCGCAAAGAGTAGAATGTTTACAAGCCTTATTGAGTAAAGAGCCTGTTATTGCTTTAACCAATGTGTCTGGTATTCGTAAGCGACTTTCGCCAGTTGAAGATTGGTTAGCCAACCAATTGGAATTGACGATTGGTTATGAGATTGAAAGAGAAGACTTAGAAAATATTTTATTTGAACTAGGTTATCAAAAAGTAGCAATGGTTATGACCCCCGGGGAGTTCTCTGTAAGGGGGAGTATCATTGACTTTTATCCTCTAACCGCTCCCTCTCCTATTCGCTTAGATTTCTTTGATGTGGAACTCGATTCTATCCGTTACTTTGATGCAGAAAGCCAAGTTTCAAAGAAAAACCTTCAAACGATAAAGATTGAACCTGCTACTGATGTGCTATTTACTAAAAAACAACAAGAAAGTATTAAAGAGCAATTGGATGAAGCAATTAAGAAGGCGAGTAAAAAAATCAAAGATGAAGAGATGAAACAAAAGCTAAAGCAATTTATGGGTGAGCAGCTTGAAGGTTTAAACCATAATCAAACACTTGATAAGAGCCAAGCTTTTTTATCTTTTTACGATCCTAAAGGGCATTCCCTTTTGGATTATATGCATGTTTCAGGGCGTTTAGTAGTCAATGAGTTCTCAAAAATTCATCAAGAAGAAATCCAATTAATTGAGCATGATCAATTTTGGTTGGAACAGGAGACCTTAAAGGGTCATCTATTTCCCAATCAACCATTAAAGTTATCAGCATTCGATCAAATTAATCAAAGTAAGCATGCAGTCATCTTCTTTGATTTGATTCAAAAGAGTATGGGCAAGCAGGCATTAGCTAGTATTCATCATTTTTCTTACCGGACAATGAATGCCTTTTATCATCAGATGCCATTAATAAAAGCAGAGATAGATCATTGGTTGAATCAAAATCAAAATATTCAAATTATTGTTGAATCAAAAAAGCGGGCCGAAAAGGTGCGGCAACTATTTGCTGAATATCAAATTGATCCGATACATATCCAAGAACAAGATGATTTTCTGCCAGGCCAGGTAAACCTGCTCATTGGAAACCTAAGCCATGGCTTCGAGTTACCAAATGATAAATGGGTTTTACTGACTGAAAAAGAATTGTTTAATCGTATGAAGAAGAAAGTGATTAAACAACAAAAACTTTCTAATGCTGAGCGAATAAAATCTTATAATGAACTGGAAACTGGCGATTACGTGGTCCATATTAATCATGGGATTGGCCGCTATACTGGAATGGAAACCATGGAAATTGCTGGTTCCCATCGTGATTTACTAGTTATTGAATACCAAAATAACGCCAAAGTGATGGTGCCCATTGACCAATTGCATCTTATTCAAAAATATGTTGCCTCTGGTGAAGCTAAAACACCTAAAATTCATCGTTTAGGTGGTACAGAATGGACGAAAACTAAGCAAAAAGTTTCAAGTAAAATTGAAGATATTGCGGATGAGTTGATTGAACTCTATGCTAAACGTGAAAAAGACAAGGGCTTTGCCTTTAGTGAAGATAGTCCTGAACAGCAAGAGTTCGAAAATGCTTTTCCTTATGTAGAAACGCCTGACCAGCTACAATCAGCTTCAGAAATAAAGAAAGATATGGAAAAAGAAAGACCGATGGATCGCTTATTAATTGGGGATGTTGGTTATGGAAAAACTGAGGTAGCCATGCGAGCCATTTTTAAGGCGGTGATGGATGGTAAGCAAGTAGCCTTCTTGGTGCCAACAACTATATTGGCTCAACAACATTACAATTCATTGATTGAACGATTCGCTGATTATCCATTCAATATCAGGATGCTTAGTCGTTTTGTGACCAAGACTAATCAAAAAGAGACAATCAAAGACTTAAAGGTAGGCGCTTGTCAAATTGTAGTGGGAACTCACCGGATTTTATCGAAAGATATTGAATTTTTAGATTTAGGCTTATTAGTCGTCGATGAGGAACAGCGTTTTGGTGTGAAACATAAAGAGCGATTGAAGCAATTAAGATCGCAAGTGGATGTTTTAACATTAACAGCTACTCCAATACCTCGAACTCTTCATATGTCGATGATTGGAGTGAGAGATTTATCTGTGATTGAAACACCGCCGAGTAATCGTTATCCTGTCCAGACCTATGTAATGGAACGGAATGAAGGGGCCATTAAATCTGCCTTGGAACGTGAGATTGCTCGCGGAGGACAGGCCTTTTATCTTTATAATCGTGTAGCTACTATCTATCATCGTGCAGAAGAACTCGCTCAATTAGTTCCTGAGGCACGTGTTGCGGTTGCTCACGGTCAAATGAGTGAAATTGAATTAGAAAATGTTCTATATGACTTTGTTCAAGGAGACTATGACTTATTAGTGACGACTACTATTATTGAAACGGGAGTCGATATTCCTAATGCCAACACTTTATTTATTGACCATGCAGATAAAATGGGCTTATCCACTCTTTACCAATTAAGAGGAAGAGTGGGGCGAACCAATCGACTCGCTTATGCTTATTTAATGTATGATCCTATGAAGCAATTAAGTGAAGTCAGTGAAAAACGACTGAATGCCATTCGTGAATTCACCGAATTGGGATCTGGTTTTAAAATTGCTATGCGCGACCTTTCAATTCGTGGAGCAGGCAATCTTTTAGGGGCACAACAATCTGGCTTTATCGATTCCATCGGGTTTGATTTATATTCTCAATTATTGAAAGAAGCGGTCGACAAAAAGCAAGGTAAAGAAAACCAACAGGCAGTATTCAATCAAAGTGATACTGAAATTGACTTAGCCATTGATGCCTATCTACCTGCTAGTTATATTGAAGATGACCGCCAAAAAATTGCAGCTTATAAAGCTATCCAACGAATTGATTCCTTTGATTCTTATCGCGAGGTTCAAGATCAATTAATTGATCGCTACGGTGAATACCCTGACCAAGTAGCTGACTTATTAGATATCGCTTTACTCCGGTATTTAGCTAGTCAAACGGGCATGCTTACTATTAAAAGGCAGCACCAATATGTCGTTTTGACTTTCAGCGAAGAAGCCACACAATTTTTCTATGGCCCTAATATTTATCAAGCCCTGCAGGATGTTCAAGCAAGAGAAACAGTCACTAAACCTAAAGATCGAATGCTGGTTAAATTGACCATTCAAGGAAAAGAGAGTTATGAAATTTTAAGTCTCTTAAAGAAATTATTAGAGCAAGCCTATCAAATTAAGCAAAATTATCAACAGCGTCAAAAAGATTTAAATCATGCACTAAAGTAAAAAGGAGTATTAAAGTATGCGTTTAGATAAATTTTTAAAAATATCGCGAATTATTAAGAGAAGAACCGTAGCTAAAGAAGTAGCAGACCAAGGAAGAGTTCAGATTAATAGTCAAGTTGCTAAATCAAGTTCGACTGTCAAAGTAGATGATGAAATAACCATTACTTTTGGTAACCGTGTAATGACAATAAAGGTAAAAGAATTACAAGAGTCAACTAAAAAAGAAGACGCAGCGAAGATGTATGAATTAATTAGTGAAGAATTCACTAAAATTAATTAAAAACCAAATATTATAGGGTGCATTCTTATTAAATTACTGCTATACTCAAAAATGAGAGAGTGGTGAAAAAATTGAATGAAAAAAATAATCAGTCAGCCAATCGTAAAATCATCCCCTTTGATCAAAGCGCAGGTCATATAAGCCCTTCAAAAAGCAAACAGGAGTCTTTATTAAAGTATATAGCGTTTTCAGTAGGGGTCTTTTTGACTTGTTTATCGCTTTTCTCTCTTCTTCAAGCGCTTCATAAGCAAAGTGAAGTCAACAGTCAATTGGTTCAAGCGGAAGAGAGATTGAATAAGGTTAAAGCGGAAAACAAGCAGGCAGAAAAAGAGTATATTTTATCAAAAGACAAAGATTATATTGCCAAATTGGCCCGCAAAGATTACTTTTTTTCAAAAGATAACGAAATAATCTTCGATCTAAACGAAGAGTCAAGTGAACAGTAAAAAAATTAAAGTATTAATAGGAGGAAAAAGAATTATATGGCGGTAGAAGTAGGACAAAAAGTTACAGGTAAGGTTACAGGAATCAAAAATTTTGGAGCCTTTGTTGCCTTAGATAATAATCAATCAGGATTAGTCCATATAAGTGAAATCTCAGATGGGTTTGTTAATGACATCAACGAAGTATTATCATTGGGAGATGAAGTCACCGTGAAGGTGGTTTCGGTAGCTGATGATGGAAAGATCGGCTTATCAATACGCCAAGCAGTTGATAAACCAGCCAACTCTTATCAAGATAAAAAGAATAATGATGGGTCTACTGCCAAGTATCGTAAACCAAAAGAAGCTGCTCGTCGCAATTTCCATCAAGAATATCCAAAAGTTCCGCAAGGCAAGGGTAACTCTTATCCTAACCAAAATGTTTCTGGTAAATATGCTCAAAAAAACAATGATGATTTCGATCAATTAATGAGTAATTTCTTGAAAGATAGTGAAGATCGTTTAATTTCACTGAAACGTAATACTGAAGGAAAACGAGGCGGACGTGGTGGACGCCGTAGTTAATTGATAAAATATTGCCGACTGCAATAGACTTTAGCCAGTCTATTTGCAGTCTTTATTTTGAACGAGGCAGAGGTGGTAAGCTATGGAAGCAACCTTTCGACAATTTAAGAATAAAGTAGAATCTTGGCCCGGTTGGGAAGAATGCAAAACGATTGTTTTAGCTATTTCTGGAGGCGTTGATTCGATGGTTCTCCTCCATTTAATGATAGAGTTGGTTCAATTAAATGAATATAGGGATCGGCAATTAGTAGTGGCTCATTTTAACCATCGACTAAGATCCCCCGAAACTCATGATAAAGAACAGACCCTAGTTGTAAACACGGCTAAGAGTCATCAATTGGTTTACTTTGTATCTAAGTGGGAGAGTCCAAGCAAGTCAAATATTGAAGCAAATGCTAGACAAGCACGTTATCAATTTCTAGCTGATGTTTTAGATGCTAGTAAAGGGGACTGTTTAATGACCGCCCATCATCTAGACGATGCTGTTGAAACTATGTTTATGCGAATGATTCGAGGGACTTCGTTAAAAGGATTGACGGGAATACGTGATAATTATCAAAGAGTCATGAAAGCTAGTAATAATGAAATTACTGTGACAGCCTTGATGCGTCCTTTAATTAATTTTAGAAAAGCAGAGCTCTATCAATACGCTGAGAACCACCAGATTGTTTACTATGAAGATGAAAGCAATCATGAAACAGAATATTTAAGAAATCGTATTCGCAAGCAGTACTTACCTAAAATTGAACTTGAAAATCCGCAATTTTATCATAATTTATTTGCGATGCAACAACAGCTGACCTCTTCCTACCAAGCACATTATGAGACTTATATGTGTCAAGAACCATTATTATTAGCTAAACTTGAAGACAAGCGTTGGGCCTTTGATGTTAAAAAATGGCGTGAATTGTCTGATGATTTTAGAGAAGTCTTTTTGACCATTTTTTTCGAAGAGCGCTTTATAGAAGTGGCTGGTCAATATGATAAAGAGGCTATCAGTCACTTGCTGGATCAAATTTTAAATACTGAAACACCAAATTACCGCTTTAATTTAGCTCCAGGATGGGTGTCGCGTCGAGAATATGATTACATCTTTATCGAGCCGGAAGAAAGAAAAGCACCAGCTCTTTCTGATTATCGAGTGGACTTATCTACCAATAATAAGTGGTTTAGCCTAGGGAATGGGCTATGGATTGGTCTTTTCAACCGCTCTTTTGTTAATAATCAAATGCGTAAGGCAGTAGATGATTTCTTGGCACTTGACCTATCAGAAGAAGAGAATCCCCCCGCCTTTCATATTCGTCATCGTCAAGACGGGGATTTGATTGAGTTGAAGTCAAGCAAAGGAGCTTATCACAAGAAAATTTCTAGAATCTTAATTGATGAAAAAATCCCTTCATCCGTAAGAGATAAAATTTGGTTAATTGTTAATGACACTAACGAAGTGATTTGGATGATTGGTCATCAGAGTTCCTCTAAGTACCAACCACAAAAACCAGAAAATATTACACATTACCTTTTGATTCAAAAGATGTACTAAAAAGGTGCAAGAAAATAAAGAGTTATGTTAAAATACATTAATACACTTTGAGAAAGAAAAGGAGTCAATATGTTAGAACAAGATGTTTTAAAAGTACTTGTAACAGAAGAAGAATTACGAGCTACTGTCCAACGACTAGGTAAAGAAATTACAGCGAATTACCAAGGGAAAGAAGTGCTGGTAGTAGGTATCTTACGTGGAGCCGCTCTTTTTATGGCAGATTTAATCCGTCAGATGGATTGCTATGTAGAAATTGACTTTATGGATGTTTCAAGTTATGGATCAGCTACAGAGTCTTCTGGTGAAGTCAAAATAATAAAAGACTTGAATAGCAGTGTAGAAGGCAAGGACATCTTAATAGTCGAAGATATTATTGATACTGGAAGAACTTTAAAGTATATCATGGATCTACTAAACTTTCGTAAAGCCAATTCTATCAAAATATGCAGTCTACTAGATAAGGCAGAGCGTCGTATAGAAGCAGATGTCAAAGTAGACTATGTCGGAGTTGAAGTTCCTAATGAGTTTGTAGTAGGATATGGACTAGATTATGATCAAAAATATCGTAATCTACCTTATATTGGGGTCTTAAAAGCTGAAATCTATTCTTAAAATAGTCAGTGAGACTAATTATTTTTATCAAAAGATTAAGTATATTTTTAATCAATAATCGAAGTTAAGGAGAAAGAAACGAATGCAAAAACCTAATCCAAATCGAAATCCCTTTCGAAATCCCTTTCGAAACACCCTCGTTTATATTTTAATCGGTTTGGCTATTTTAGGCGGCTTTAGTTTAATGACAGATGGTGGATCGTTTTTAAATTCTACTAAAAAGATCACGATATCTGAATTTGTTCAACAACTTGAAGCCGATAAAATTGCTGAATTTGAGATGCAACCGGGAGCAGGAGTTTATCATGTGAAAGGTAAGTATCAACCGATAGAAGCTGAAAACAAAACGAGTGATAAAGCGGTTGAAGTCATCAAAGGTGATAGTAAAACTCAATTGTTTGAGACAGATATCTTACCAAATGATTCGACCATTAGCCAAGTGACTGAATTAGCCAAAGAGAAAAATGTAAAATTTAAATCAATGCCGGAGTCTTCAGCAGGTATTTGGTTAAATTTTTTACCTATCCTACTATTACTGATTCCTAGCTTTTTCTTGATGTATACCATGATGCAAGCTAGTGGTGGTGGCGGAAAGGGTGTCATGAACTTTGGTAAGTCTAAGTCTAAAGATGTCTCAAAACAAAAAGTCAAAGTTAGATTCTCTGACGTTGCCGGTGCCGATGAAGAAAAACAAGAGCTAGTTGAAATTGTTGAGTTTTTAAAAGAGCCTAAGAAGTTTACAGCTCTAGGTGCAAGAATACCAGCTGGAGTGCTTTTAGAAGGACCTCCAGGTACAGGTAAAACCTTACTTGCAAAAGCCGTTGCTGGTGAAGCAGGTGTGCCTTTCTTCTCAATCTCAGGTTCTGAGTTCGTCGAAATGTTTGTTGGGGTGGGAGCTTCACGTGTCCGTGATTTATTTGAAAATGCAAAAAAAGAAGCACCAGCTATTATTTTTATTGACGAGATCGATGCTGTAGGCCGACAAAGAGGAGCAGGTATGGGTGGGGGCCACGATGAACGTGAGCAAACACTTAACCAACTGCTTGTTGAAATGGACGGCTTTGAAGGAAATGAAGGTGTCATTGTTATGGCTGCGACTAACCGTTCAGATGTCTTGGACCCGGCTCTTTTACGTCCCGGGCGCTTTGACCGTCAAATACTAGTAGGTAATCCAGATGTTAAAGGCAGAGAAGCCGTGTTGAAAGTTCACTCTCGTAATAAAAAGTTAGCTTCTGATATTGACTTGAAAGTGATTGCTCAACAAACACCCGGTTTTTCAGGAGCCGATTTAGAAAATCTTTTAAACGAAGCAGCTTTAATTGCAGCCCGCTTTGACCGTAAAGAAATTACAGCGCCTGATTTAGACGAAGCACATGATCGTGTGATTGCAGGACCTGCTAAAAAAGATGCTGTCGTTTCGGAGCGTCAAAGAAAAACGGTTGCTTACCACGAAGCAGGACATACTGTAATTGGTATGGTTTTAAGTGAAGCCCGTACAGTCCATAAGGTGACTATCGTTCCACGTGGTCGTGCAGGTGGCTATGCTATTATGCTTCCTAAAGAAGATCAATACATTGTTACCTATAAAGAATTATTTGAGCAAGTTGTAGGTCTTTTAGGAGGTCGTGCGGCGGAAGAAATTGTCTTTAACCATCAGTCAACAGGAGCCAGTGATGACTTCCGTCAAGCGACAGCTATAGTACGTAGTATGGTGACTCGTTACGGGATGTCTGAAACAATTGGAACCGTTCAATATGAGAGTGATAGCCAACCATTTGCAGGACGTCGCTATGGTACAGAAGACCATACCTCTTATTCTGAGCAAGTGGCTTATGAAATCGATAAGGAAATTCACCGTATTATGAAGGAAGCTTTAATGGAAGCTTATCGTATTATTAATGAGCACCGAGAACAGTTAAATCTGATCGCAGAAAAGCTCTTAGAAGTTGAAACCTTAGATGCTCGCCAAATTAAAGCTCTTTTTGAAACAGGTGAAATGCCTAAATTAGATGGAACGGAAGCAGCAGAAGTTGTGGAAGATCCGTCTGACTTTGAAGAGTCTAAACAAAAATCTTTGGAAGATGACCCTAAAGAAAATTCTAACGAAGATTTGGATTCAAAGGACGAAGTCAAATAGTTAAGTTAAAAGACAGGCCCTCGCCTGTCTTTTATCATCGAATGAAATAGAAAGAAGGGAAAAAATGAAAGGGCAGTTAATCAAAGCATTAGCTTTTGATGATCAAATACGCGTATTTGTAGTAGATGCGACGGACTTAGTTAAGCGAGCACAAGAAAAACATCAAACGTGGCATACGGCTACAGCTGCATTGGGGCGAAGCTTGGTTGCTACAGCACTCTTGTCAGCCAATCTAAAAGGGGATGACCGCCTGCTTGTTCAGATTAAAGGTAATGGTCCTTTAGGATTAATCTCTTGTGATGGCGATACCCAAGGTCGAATTAGAGGGTATGTATCAAATCCGAACGTGGCTTTAGAGTTAAATAGTAAAGGCAAGTTGGATGTAGCGAGAGCGGTTGGGCTTCCTGGTAGTTTGAAGGTCAGTAAATACCTTGCGGATTCAGAAGCTTTTACTGGCCAAGTTGAGCTTATTTCAGGTGAACTGGGCGAAGATTTTACTTACTATATGGCAGTATCGGAACAAACTCCCTCTTCTATTGGCTTGAGTGTGCTTGTCAATCCAGATGAATCAGTTCAATCAGCTGGGGGCTTTATGATTCAAGTTTTACCTGGGACATCTGACGAAGTGATTGATCAACTGGAAACAAGGATTAAGTCGCTTGGTTCGCTGTCAGAGTTAATCG
The DNA here is from genome assembly GCF_050409425.1 of Facklamia sp. P13064. Classification (NCBI taxonomy): domain Bacteria; kingdom Bacillati; phylum Bacillota; class Bacilli; order Lactobacillales; family Aerococcaceae; genus Facklamia; species Facklamia sp. P13064. The sequence continues at coordinate 70,410 of NZ_JBNUPM010000003.1, forward strand.
ACGGATCAGAAGCGATTACAGATCTTTTGGATTCATTAGTTGGATTGAATAATAGCCGAGTTATTTCGCAGCAACCAGTTGAATTTTATTGTCCATGTAGTAAAGAGCGCTTTCGTAAGTCACTTGCAGTTTTGGATTCTAATATGTTACAGCAAATGATTGACGAGGATAAGGGAGCAGAGGTTATTTGCCAATATTGTAGTGCGACTTATCAATTTAGTGAAGAAGAATTAAAAGCGATCTTAGCTAATCAATAAGATCGCTCTATTATCACCATGACAAACTGAACGACTTCATGTAAAATGAAAGGGACAGTATAAAGAAATAGTGGGAGGAAAGCCAATGTCTGATGTAAAAGATAATCCAGAATTCGAAGAATTAAATGACCAGTTAGTAGTCAGAAGACAAAAGATGCAAGAAATGTCTGAAGCAGGAGTCAATCCTTTTGCTGCAGGATTTGAACGCAGTGACTATTCAAAGGCTTTAATTGAAAAGTATGATCACTTATCCAAAGAAGACTTGCAAGAAAAAGAAGCGATTGAAGTTTCTATTGGTGGCCGTATCGTTTCTAAGCGCGGAAAAGGAAAAGCAGGTTTTGCTCACCTGTTAGACATGAAAGGTAAGTTGCAGATTTATGTTCGCCAGGATCAAGTGGGTGAAGCTGCCTTTACTTGGTGGAACGCTGCCGATTTAGGAGATATTGTGGGGGTTCGCGGCAACTTGTTTAAGACAAAAACAGGGGAACTTTCAGTTAAAGCAAAGGAGTTTATTCCTTTAACAAAAGCTTTAAGACCACTACCTGATAAATTCCATGGTTTGACAAACGTTGAACAGAAATATCGCCAACGTTATTTAGACCTAATTGCCAACGAAGAAAGTTTTGATCGCTTTGTCAACCGTTCAAAGATTATTCGCGAAGTGAGACATTATTTAGACGATTTAGATTATCTAGAGGTTGAAACTCCTGTCTTACATAATCTAGCAGGTGGAGCGTCAGCTAGACCTTTCATTACACATCATAATGCATTAGACATGGAACTATACTTACGGATTGCTTTAGAATTACATTTGAAGCGTTTAGTAATAGGCGGTATGGAAAAAGTATACGAAATCAGTCGTGTCTTCCGTAATGAAGGAATTGATACTACCCATAACCCTGAATTCACTATGATTGAAGTGTATACAGCTTATACAGTTTATACGGATATTATGGACTTAACAGAAGGGTTGATTCGCCATGTTGCCAAGAAAGTCTTAGGGACTGCTATGATTGATTATGATGGTAAAAAGGTAGATTTGGAAACGCCTTGGGCACGTCGCCATATGGTTGATTTAATTAAAGAAGAAACCGGTGTCGATTTCTGGCAAGAGATGACTCTAGAAGAAGCTAAAGCTTTAGCTAAAGAACATCAAGTCCCAGTTGAAGACCACGATTTGTCAGTAGGACATATTATTAATAACTTCTTTGAAGAAAAGGTAGAAGATACATTAGTTCAGCCTACTTTTGTTTATGGACATCCGGTTGAAATTTCACCATTGGCTCGAAAAAACGAAGAGGATCCACGTTTTACCGACCGCTTTGAATTGTTTATTGTTGGTAAAGAATATGCGAATGCCTTTACAGAGTTAACGGATCCAATTGATCAAAGAGAACGTTTTGAAGCTCAAATGGCAGAAAAAGATGCTGGAAATGACGAAGCGCATCCAGTTGACGAAGATTTCTTAGAAGCATTAGAGCACGGAATGCCTCCAACTGGTGGTTTAGGAATTGGTATTGACCGTTTAGTAATGTTATTAACGGATTCACAATCCATTCGTGATGTCCTCTTATTCCCAACATTAAGAAATAATTAAGAATTGAATTGATTAAGAAATTACCACAAACTGGATAGAGATTTGTTTGTGGTGTTTCTTTTGAAATAGTTAAAAATCTAAACCTCTCAACATTAAATAAAGGAGAATACTATGAATACAAGTAGAGCAGAAGCGTTTAGCGATGGAGTTTTAGCAATTGTTATTACTATCATGGTTTTAAAATTACAACCCCCAGCTAGTTTAGACCTAGCTGGATTGAAAGAAATATATCCGACTCTATTAGCCTATATACTAAGTTATGCATATGTGGGGATATACTGGGCCAATCATCATCATTTATTAGCCGTTTTAAAAACAGTCAATGGTAAAATTTTATGGCGTAACTTATTTTGGCTCTTTTTTATGTCTTTGATACCAACTTTCACGGAATGGATGGGCTTAAACCCTTCTGTTAAACTACCAGCCTTTTTTTATGGATTCATCTTACTAATGTGTGCTGTTTCTTATAATATTTTACAAACAGAAATTATTCGGGTGAATGGCAAGGATTCAGATTTAGCTAAAAAGATTGGTAAGGATTTCAAAGGGAAAGGTTCGATTGTTTTTTATATTCTTGCTTTGATTTTCGCTTTTTATCAGCCTCTAATTTCTTATCTAATATATGTGGCGATAGCTTTATTATGGATTATTCCAGATAAGCGACTAGAAAGCACCTTTTATAAATAGTCTTTCATTTATTTCTACGAATTTTTAAATATTGATATGGCAAATCATATTTTTTTAATTTTTGCGATTAATAGGTTATTATAGAATTAACACAATTAAGGAGGGCTAGTAATGGAATTTTTAAGAGAAGACCATGCCATTGTTTTACGTAATGAAGAAAACGAGATGATTGCCGAGATAACTTATCGAGATACTGATGATGAAAAGTTAGTGGTGGCTAACCATACCTTTACTTCAGATAGTCTTAGAGGTCAAGGAATTGCTGGTAAGCTTTTAGATGAGTTAGTAGCAGATATGCAACAGCAAGGTAAAAAAATATATCCCAGTTGTCCATATGTCATTAGAAAATTTGATGAGGAAGCAGAAAAATATAGGCATATAGATGCTCGTAAACACCCAGCTTAACAGTTGCTAATCATATAACCAAAAGTAGTTTCATCTACTTTTGGTTTTTTTAAGGTCTTTAATTAGACAATGAAGCGCTTCCGTGATAACCTTTTAATTAGTAGGTCTATTTCAAATATTTTAATAGTAAGTTGGAAAATACAGTGCTTACGACCTAAGTATTGATTTTATTTACAAAATATAGAAAGGAAGGATCAAGATGAGTTACAGTTTTATTGCAAATTTAAGAGAGTTACAAAGTCAAAAAGATTTGATGCGCCTTTCCCTTTATATGCCTACTAATCGTGGAGGTTTAAATAGGCAAGAAGACCTGATTCAATTTAAAAATCTAATTCAGCAAGTTAAATCTAAGCTGGAAGAAGTTGATAAAGATGAAGCAAATAAGATTTTAAAAGAAATTGAAAGAATTCGAAACGATAAAAATTTTTGGGATCAAACTAAAGAAGGTCTAGCCCTTTTTATCAGTCCTAAAGATGTTGAAGTTGCCTATTTACGTAATGAATTTAAACCTTCGATTTATCTAGGAAATGAATTTTATCTTTTACCTTTATTGGCTTATTATGAGGAACTTCATGAAGTAATCATTGCAGATATATCTAAAGATTCGGTGGACTTTTTTGATGCCAACCAGTTTAATGCCGAAGCCCTTACTCTAGACCCTGCGATTGAAGTGAAAGACTTTTCAGAGATTTATGATGATTTAGACGCTGGCTCTCAAGTCAATGTACACTCTTATGGCGGACGTCAAGAGCCTGGTATGCATCATGGACACCGAGCTGCTCCAGAAGAAAAAGATCTAGATCGCGCAAAATATTTCAATTACTTGCATAAAAAAATGCAAGAAGTAGCTAAACATTATCACCGGCCAATTTTATTAGCAGGAACAGTTGAGAACATAGGCCATTACCAAAAAGTTAATGAAAACAGCGCTATTTATTATGATTCAACAATCGACAAACCCTTCCAATCCATGGATGCTAAAGCGAAAACCAAACTTTTAAAAGAGACCCTTAGTCAAAATCAACAAGAATTCGCAAAAGAAAAGATTGATCAAATTGAAAAAGCTCGTAATCAAGGGAAAGTCATTCATGATTTTGAAGAGATTAAAGGGCTGATCCATGAAGGACGTATCGAAGAATGGGTGATTCAATATTTTACAGACAACTTATTAGATGGAGAGGCTTTAAATCATTGGGTGATCAAAGCCATGGATCAAGGGGTTAAAATCTCTCTCATTTTGGAAAAAGTTGAAGGGATTAAACAACAGTTTTCTGCTCTTTTAAGGTACTAAAAAAGAGATGAATTTATCCCTTTATAGCAAAAGATTACCAAACATTTTGGGCCATGTAATAGAATGAAAGCGATGCATGATTCCATAGTTATGCATCGCTTTTTAATTGTTTAAATAGATAGAGGAGTGATTCTATTTGAATCGAAAGACATTGACGATAGCTTTTGCCTATGTGGGAGTAGTAACAGGGACGAGACTGACTTCAGGCCAAGAGCTACTGCAATGTTTTATTAGGTTTGGTTCTGTTGGCCTATTCGTCATATTCTTGGTAGGGCTCATGCATGTCTTAATGGGTGCTATTGTCCGGAGCTAGTTTGCAGCAGCAATTTAATTTAAATAGCATTTGGGGTAGCGCCTTGTGTGTTCTATTAGTTTTGATTATTGCATCCTTTGATTTTGAAAAATCCAACAAATTATTGGTTTTTTACGCCGGTCTTAATTATTTTATTATCCTAGTTTTTATCGATACTTTATTTAACTATCGGTTTGATTTTGAAAAGATTGAAGTGATGAGTCAAGAACTCAATCAGCTTTTCCCTTCGATAATTTTGTCTAGCTTAAACTATTTTTCAATGTGTTTTATAACGGGTTTTTCCATGGCAGTTGTTATCAGTGGTGATGCCCTGCGCCCTCAGTTTACTTTCGCTTGTGCGCATCGCCTATCTAGTAAGCAACCCGACAAGTTTTACACCTACTATGTAGCAGTTACTTTAGCGGGGTTTGCTCTAAGTTTTTAGGATTTAAAGAATTAGTTGCTAGCATGTATCCTATTTTAGGCTTTATTTCTGTCAAGGATCGCTCCGCTTTCCTCTTTGACAGAAACAAAGAATTTTAGGACGAGACGTTAAGACATAAGCATGCCATTTTAGAAGCACCTTGTGTAACATATGTTTGACAACTCTAGAAAAGTTTTTAAAATATATGCGAAATTTAATTGACGAGGAAAAAACTACATGGTAAGATAATAAAGGTGTTTTTATTGACAGATACCTGAAACTCAGTCGTGCTGACTGCTATAGATTCACCCTGAAGCGCAGTTTTGAAAATTTCAAGCCTGCGGAAAATTTATATTTATAAATGACACACTTGGATGTGTGGACTAAGAAAATAATGGAAGGAGGACTTTTGATGCCAACAATTAATCAATTGGTTAATAAACCTCGTAAATCAAAAGTAAGTAAATCAAATTCACCCGCATTAAACGTAGGTTACAACAGCTTCAAACGTTCTAACACAAAAACAATGTCTCCGCAAAAACGTGGGGTATGTACACGTGTAGGGACTATGACTCCTAAGAAACCGAACTCTGCTTTACGTAAGTATGCCCGTGTTCGTTTATCTAACCTTATGGAAGTAACAGCTTATATTCCAGGTGAAGGCCATAACTTGCAAGAGCACAGTGTGGTACTAATCCGTGGCGGACGTGTGAAAGACTTACCAGGGGTCCGTTACCATATCGTTCGTGGAGCGCTGGATACTGCCGGTGTTAATGACCGTAAGCAAAGCCGTTCTAAATACGGTACTAAGAAACCTAAATCATAATTATAACAATCACCGATTTTTCGAAAGGAGGAGTTTAAATGACTCGTAAAGGGAATATTCCTAAACGTGAAGTGTTACCAGATCCAATTTATAATTCTAAAGTAGTAACTCGCACAATCAACCGTTTAATGGTTGACGGTAAGCGAGGTAAAGCATCATCTATTTTATATAGTGCATTTGATGTAATCCGTGAACAAACAGGCCAAGATCCAATGGAGGTTTTCGAACAAGCCATTGAAAATATTATGCCATTATTAGAAGTTAAAGCTCGTCGTGTTGGGGGTTCTAACTATCAAGTACCAGTTGAAGTAAGACCTGAGCGTCGTTATACTTTAGCGATTCGTTGGTTAGTGACATATTCTCGTTTACGTGGTGAAAAAACCATGGAACAACGTCTAGCACGTGAAATTATGGATGCAGCAAACAATACAGGTGCTTCTGTACGTAAGCGTGAAGATATGCATAAAATGGCAGAAGCTAACAAAGCCTTTGCGCATTATCGCTGGTAAGATTTATAATGGTATTGTTAACTTAGTGATTCTTTGTTAACAGATAATGATTCAAAAAAGGAAAGAGGGGTAAATATACATGGGAAAAAGAGCATTTTCTCTTGAGAAAACTCGTAACATTGGAATTATGGCCCATATAGATGCTGGTAAGACAACGACTACTGAACGTATCTTGTATTATACCGGTAAGATCCATAAGATCGGTGAGACCCACGATGGTGGAGCTCAAATGGACTGGATGGAGCAAGAGCAAGAACGTGGTATTACCATTACTTCTGCTGCAACAACAGCTCAATGGAAAGAACACCGTGTAAATATCATCGATACGCCAGGACACGTGGATTTTACGGTTGAGGTTGAACGTTCATTACGTGTATTGGATGGAGCGGTTGCCTTATTAGATGCTCAATCAGGTGTAGAACCTCAAACTGAAACAGTTTGGCGTCAAGCTACTACCTATGGAGTACCTCGTATTGTATTTGTTAATAAAATGGACAAAATGGGAGCTGACTTTGAATATTCACTAAGAACCCTTCATGAGCGCTTAGACGCAAATGCAGTAGCTATGCAAGTTCCAATCGGATCTGAAGATGAATTCAAAGGAATCGTCGATATTGTTCATAAAAAAGCATATATTTATAATAACGATTTGGGGACAGAAATAGAAGAAACAGATATCCCAGAAGAATATCAAGAAAAAGCTGCTGAATATTATACAACTTTAGTTGAAGCAGTAGCTGATACTGATGAAGAAATTATGATGGCTTATCTTGAAGGGGAAGAAATTCCTGAAGATGTTTTGAAAAAAGCTATCCGTAAAGCAACAGTTAATGTTGACTTATACCCAGTCTTCTGTGGTACAGCCTTCAAAAACAAAGGGGTTCAATTATTACTAGATGGTGTTATTGATTACTTACCAAGTCCACTAGATGTTCCACCAATTATTGGTTTCGAACCAGGAAGTGAAAAGGAAATTGAACACCATGCGGATGACAGTGAGTCATTTGCAGCTTTAGCCTTCAAAGTTATGACAGACCCATTCGTTGGTCGTTTAACTTTCTTCCGTGTTTACTCAGGAACATTGGCATCTGGTTCATATGTTCAAAACGCAACTAAAGATTCGCGTGAGCGTGTAGGTCGTATCTTACAAATGCACGCTAACTCTCGTGAGGAAATTGCTGAAGTATTCTCGGGAGATATTGCTGCAGCTGTTGGTCTTAAGAATACAGGAACTGGAGATACTTTATGTGACCCAGATAACTTAGTTATTCTTGAATCAATGGAATTCCCTGATCCAGTTATTGAGGTAGCGATTGAACCTGATTCAAAAGCTGACCAAGATAAGATGGGCTTAGCCTTAGCTAAGTTAGCTGAAGAAGATCCAACCTTCCGTGCTTCAACTGACCATGAGACTGGTCAGACAATTATTGCCGGAATGGGAGAATTACACTTAGATATCATCGTTGACCGCTTAAAACGTGAATTTAAAGTTTCAGCTACGGTTGGTGCACCACAAGTTTCTTACCGTGAGACCTTCCGTGCCGCGACACAAGCTGAAGGTAAATTCGTTCGTCAATCAGGTGGTAAAGGTCAGTATGGTCACGTTTGGATCGAATTTGAACCAAATGAAGAAGGCGCTGGCTTTGAGTTTGAGAATGCGATTGTTGGTGGGGTTGTTCCTCGTGAATACATTCCAGCAGTAGAAGCAGGATTGAAAGATGCGATGGAAAATGGTGTCCTAGCAGGATTCCCATTAGTAGATATCAAAGCTAAGCTTTACGATGGATCTTATCACGATGTTGACTCTTCTGAAACAGCTTATAAGGTTGCGGCTTCAATGGCACTTAAGGCTGCTGCTAAGAAAGCACAACCTTCAATCCTTGAACCAATGATGGCTGTTGAAGTAACAGTTCCTGAAGAATATTTAGGAGATGTTATGGGACACGTGAACTCTCGCCGTGGACGTATTGAAGGTACTTCAACACGTGGAAACGCACAAATTGTTAAATCATTCATTCCTTTATCAGAAATGTTTGGCTACGCAACGACTTTACGTTCTTCAACTCAAGGTCGTGGCACATTTACAATGCAATTCGACCACTACGAAGATGTTCCAAAATCAATCGCTGAAGAAATCATCAAAAAATACGGTGGGTCTTCAGAAAATTAATCATAAGCAATAAAGGCTTATTAAGAAGAAAGACCAAGGTTAAGGGAAATATCCGTTGAATTCACTTCAATATCTTTGGTATAATAATTTTGATAGATTACATAATCTATAAACACTTTAAAATTAGGGGGATTTACTCAAATGGCAAAAGAAAAATACGAACGTACGAAACCGCATGTTAACATTGGTACTTTAGGACACGTTGACCACGGAAAAACAACTTTATCAGCTGCAATCGCGACTGTATTAGCTAAAAACGGATTCGGTGAAGCTAAGGACTATGCTTCAATCGATAACGCTCCAGAAGAAAAAGAACGTGGAATCACAATCAACACTTCTCATATCGAGTATGAAACTGCTAACCGTCACTATGCACATATTGACGCTCCAGGACACGCGGACTACGTTAAGAACATGATCACTGGTGCTGCTCAAATGGACGGTGCGATCTTGGTTGTATCTGCAGCTGATGGCCCAATGCCACAAACTCGTGAGCACATCTTATTATCGCGTCAAGTAGGAGTTCCTTACTTCGTAGTCTTCTTAAACAAAGTAGACATGGTTGACGATGAAGAATTATTAGAATTAGTTGAAATGGAAGTTCGTGACATGTTATCAGAATACGACTATCCAGGAGATGACATTCCAGTAATCGCAGGTTCTGCTCTTAAAGCTTTAGAAGGCGACGAAGCTTATGAAGCTAAAGTATTAGAGCTAATGGAAGAAGTAGATGCATATATTCCAGAACCAGAGCGTGACACTGACAAGCCATTCATGATGCCAGTCGAAGACGTATTCTCTATTACTGGTCGTGGTACAGTTGCTACAGGACGTGTTGAACGTGGACAAGTTCGTGTAGGTGACGAAGTTGAAATTGTAGGTATCGCTGAAGATACTATGAAGTCTACAGTAACTGGTGTAGAAATGTTCCGTAAGATGTTAGACTATGCTGAAGCAGGGGACAACATTGGTGCATTATTACGTGGAGTTACACGTGATGATATTGAGCGTGGACAGGTATTAGCAGCTCCAGGAACTATTACTCCACATACTAAGTTCGAAGCGGAAGTATATGTACTTTCTAAAGAAGAGGGTGGACGTCATACACCATTCTTTACTAACTATCGTCCTCAATTCTACTTCCGTACAACTGACGTAACAGGTGTTGTAGAATTACCAGAAGGAACTGAAATGGTTATGCCTGGTGACAACGTATCTATGACAGTAGAATTAATTCACCCAATCGCTATCGAAGACGGAACTCGTTTCTCAATTCGTGAAGGTGGACGTACTGTAGGTGCAGGTACTGTTACTAAAATTAATGCTTAATTAAATATTAAGAACAAAAGCCAAGCAAAATACTTGGCTTTTTTATTTTAGATTAATGTTTGTTGTATCAAGCTTAATCATGCTATACTAAAAGTAAATAAAATTTAGAAAGGGGAATGACGATGGATTTTAACAGTGTTGTTAGCTCTATTCCTGGAATAATAGGCTCATTACTTTTATTAATAGCAGCATTGATTTTGGCGCATTTTGCGAGAAAATATGCGATTAAGGCTATGGAGAGTATCGACTTTGACTTGAAATTACAAAAATGGGGGTTAGCTAGAACCGATGAGGAATCTAATGCCTTCTTAGAAACAATAGGCACTTTATTATATTTTATTATTGTACTTTTCTTTGTACCTTTCATTTTAAATGGATTAGGATTGGCAGGGGTTGTTGATCCAATATCTAATATGTTTGCGAAGTTTTTTGCTTACATTCCAAACATTATTGCAGCCGTTTTAATTATATTCATTGGCAACTTATTCTGTAAGTTTGTTAAACAGTTAACGCAAAACTTACTAGAAGGTTTCAATTTAGATAAGTGGTATAGTAAGATGACGGGGCAGGAAGAAAAAGAAAGAGTCAATGATACACATCTAGCTGAAGTGTTTTCGACCGTTGTTTATGTCTTAATATTTATTCCGATTTTAACAGTGGCCCTTGAAACACTAGGTATTCAGACTATTTCAGCACCGATTGTCGGTGTATTAAACTCTGTAATGTCAGCAATTCCTAATATAATTGTGGCAGTTATTCTTGTTTTTGTCGGTGGCTTCATTGCAAAATTGTTAGGTGATTTATTAGAAAGTCTATTAAAGACATCTGGTATCGACCAATATTCAAAATATTTAAATTTTAAAGGTGAAAGCCATATCCAAATTTCAAGCGTGATTGCTCAAGTGGCTAAATCACTATTACTTATTTTCTTTATTGTCGAAGCTATTTCAGTTCTTAACTTAGAAGTATTAAATGCGATAGGCACTTCTATTATTGCCTACATCCCTGATGTAATAGCTGCAGCGTTAATCTTAGCGGTAGGAGTAATTGGTGGTAATATTCTTGCAAGCTTTTTGAAAGAAGTTTCTGGTAGTAAAGTATTTGGAGAATTTGTTCGTTATGCTATTATTGTATTGGCGATTTTCATGACATTGAACCAATTAAAGTTTGCTCCAACAATTGTTAACGCGGCCTTTATTATTATTCTTAGTGCGGTAGCTGTTGCCTTCGCTCTTGCAGTTGGAATAGGTGGTAAGGATTTTGCTGCACGTCAACTAGAAAATATTGAAAAAAGCATTGAACACGAAGAAAAAGAAGAAGAACAGCAAAGATTCTAAAACTAATCAAAACAAAAAGCTCGCTATTCTTAATTGAATGAGCGAGCTTTTTTGTGATTGTAATTACGATTTATTGAATCAGTCGATTATAGTGACCAATGATTTGTTCAGATAACTCTTCAATCGATTGATTCTCTACATTAATCACGGTGGCACCTAGTTGATGATATAAATCATCTGCGAACATCAATTCTTGCTTTACTCTCTCAAGTGAAGAGTAAGTAGCTTTTTCACCTAACCCCATCATTTCGACTCGTTTTTTACGAATGTTTTGGATATATAGAGGAGAGGCAATCAAACCATATATTCTTCGTGAATCAGCCTGATAGATTTCATCAGGAATGTGAACTTCTGGAAAAATTGGTAAGTTGGCTACCTTATATGATTTATTAGCTAGGTACATACTTAAAGGTGTTTTGGAAGAGCGTGAAACTCCTAGCAATACAATGTCAGCTAATTCGAATCCTTTACGATTTTTACCATCATCGTACTTCACTGCAAATTCAATGGCTTGAATACGATCGAAGTAGTGATCATCGAGTCGATGTAGGGTTCCTGATTTTTCAGTAGCTGTCATATTTGTTTTTTGTGAAATAAGGTCTAGAATGGGGTGGATTACATTATGATAATCTAATCCGTTTTTCTTTGAGAACTCACTGGCGTAATTTTCTAGACCTTCATCAACTAAAGTAGTGATTAAAATCGCATTCACTTTAGCAGCCTCTTCAAGTATGGGTTTTAATTCATCCCGGGTGTTAATAAATGGAAATCTTTTTAAACTGATGTTGGTTAACTTTGGGAATTGGGCTAAAGCGGCGTTGGTAGCGCGTAGGGCTGTTTCACCGACAGAGTCGGAAATGACATAGAATTTGTAAGAATTGGTTACTGACATATTATTCCTCCGATTGGCTTAATTCAACCAAAAGATTCACGATATGAGTTTTTGATACTTTGCCAAGTATTTCATAGTCAGCGGTTACGATTGGCAGTGAATCAATCTGGTGTTCAGATATTAGGCGTGCCGCATCAAGCACCGTTTGATCGGGTTGAGCGACAATAATATTTGGCATTCTGGTCATTATAATGGTTAAGGGTGTATCCATTAACTGACCAATCGCTGAGCGGAGTAAATCCTTACGCGACACGATACCTGCTAGCTTGTGGTCTTCTTCATCAATTACATAGATAGAACCAGCATCATACATAAATAAGTGAGTAATTGCGTTTTGGACTGTAGTATCAGGTGTAACTGTGATAGCCTGGACCATAATATCTTTAACAAGATACTCTGAAAATGCTTCATATAATAAGGATTTTTCAGTTAATCCAGAATAAATATAGCCTACTTTTTGACGAGCATCGAGGATGCCCGTCATGGTTAAGACAGCGAAATCACTACGCAATGTTGATTTTGTTAAACCAAGCTTACTAGCAATTTCGTCGCCGGTGATTGGTTCATTTTCTTTAACGATTGAGATGATTTCTTCTTGTCGGGGTGAAAGTTTCATAGTTCCCCTCCTAGTTAATTAATTATACGTTTTTAATAGCGCTTTGTGCAGCGGCTAATTGTGCAATTGGTACACGGTAAGGTGAGCAAGATACATATGAAAGCCCTACTTGGTGGAAGTGTTCAATGGAACGAGGGTCTCCTCCTAGTTCTCCACAAACACCAATTTTCAAGTTTTCTTTCACGGATCGTCCTCGTTCTACAGCTATCTCAACAAGTTCTTTAACAGCAAAAGTATCAATAGTTTGGAAAGGATCATCTTTTAAAATGCCTTGGTCAAGGTATTGATTTAAGAATTTACCAGCGTCATCTCGTGAGTAGCCAAAGGTTAGTTGAGTCAAGTCATTGGTTCCGAACGAGAAGAATTCAGCGTCATTTGCTAATTGATCGGCAATTAAGCATGCACGAGGTGTTTCAACCATTACTCCAACTGTAAATTCCATACTTACCTTTTCTTGCTTTAGAACATTTTCTAAGTGTTCTTTTATTTTTGCTTTCAAGTGAATTAATTCAGCTTGACTACTCACTAAAGGAATCATGATTTCTGGTTTAACTTTAACACCGTCTTTTGCTACTTTCATAGCTGATCGGATAACTGCTTCTGCTTGCATGATATATAAGTCAGGGTAGGACATTCCCATACGACAACCACGGTGGCCCATCATAGGGTTAACTTCCTTCATAGATTGCACCCGGTCACTCAATTCAGAAGCATCAATTTGAAGTTGTTTAGCAACTTGTTTGATTTCATTTTGACCATGCGGTAAAAACTCATGTAAAGGAGCATCTAACAAACGTACTACCACTGGTTTTTCTTGCATTAACTCAAAGATATGTGAAAAATCTTCGGTTTGGAAATTACGGATAGCATCTAAAGATGTTTGACGATCAGCAGGGTTTTTGGCAAGTAAGAATTTGCGGATGGCTATTAGACGGTCTTCTTGGAAGAACATATGTTCAGTTCTAACTAGTCCAATACCAACTGCTCCAAAACGTAAACCGTTTTCAATATCTGAAGCTGTTTCGGCATTCATACGAATAGCTAATTGAGCATGCTGACGAGACCATTCTAAGACCTTATCTAAGTCTTCATTTGCTCCGCCTGCAACTGTTGGGATTTCACCGATGTAAAGACATCCTGTCGTACCGTCTACAGAAATGATATCTCCTTCATTTAGTTGACCACCAGGATAAGATAAAGTCTTCTTATCTTCATTGATGTCCAATTCACTACAACCAGCTACACAGCATTTACCCATTCCGCGAGCAACAACCGCTGCATGAGAAGTCATTCCTCCTTGACTGGTTACAATGCCATTAGCAGAGTTCATACCCACAATATCTTCTGGTGAAGTTTCATGACGCACTAAAATAACTGATTTGCCAGCATCTGCCCACTCTTTTGCAGTGACTGCATCAAAAACGATTTGTCCAGTTGCAGCACCCGGACTGGCTGGCAAGCCCAACTTAGAAACTAATTCAGCTTGATTTAGAGCATTCGGATCAAAGGCAGGGTGTAGCAATGTATGGAGGGATTCTGGATTAATAGTTAGAAGGGCTTGGTCGGGTGATAAGATGCCTTCATTTACAAAGTCCACCGCAATTTTGACAGCTGCTTGAGCAGTCCGCTTGCCATTTCTTGTTTGCAGAATATACAATTTTTTATCCTCAATCGTAAACTCAATATCCTGCATATCCGAATAGTGCTTTTCAAGTTTCTCAGTTAATTCTATGATTTGTTGATAGATGTTAGGGAATTGGTCACGTAGACGATTAATTGAAACAGGGGTACGTATACCAGCAACTACGTCTTCTCCTTGTGCATTAGTTAAGTACTCACCGTATAATTCGTGCTTACCGTTTGCGGGATTACGTGTGAAGAGAACACCTGTACCAGAAGTTTCGCCACTATTACCAAAGACCATTTCTTGGATGTTAACAGCAGTACCTAAGTCATCTGGAATATTGTTTAAGCGACGGTAAACAATAGCCCGTTGATTATTCCAAGATTTGAAGACAGCTTCAACCGCTGCGTAAATCTGTTGGTAAACATCTTGAGGGAATGGATGGTTCAATTCTTCTTGATAGATAGCTTGATAATCTTTAACAATTCCTTTAAGGTGTTCAGCTGTCAATTCGTAATCATAGTGCAAATGATTGTCTAATTTAACTTGCTTAAGAATTTTTTCAAACTTAGCCATATCGATTTCATAAACGACGTTCCCATACATTTGTAGAAGACGACGATAACAGTCGTATGCGAAACGTTCATTGTTGGTGATTTGAGCTAATTTTAAGACATTTTCATCGTTAAGCCCTAAGTTTAATATAGTATCCATCATACCTGGCATAGAGATTTTTGCTCCAGAGCGAACGGAAACTAATAATAATTTTTCTGGATCATTAAAGGTCTTGCCTGAGATTTCTTCAAGATGGCTCACGGCTTCGGCAATTTCATCTTTAAGCTCAGTTTTTAACCCCTTAGCTTCCTCTAAGTATTCCAAACATGCTTGAGTCGAAATAGTAAATCCTTGGGGAACAGGGAAGCCTAGACTAGTCATTTCAGCCAAGTTGGCTCCTTTACCGCCTAATAGATCCTTCATTTTGGCATTTCCTTCACCAAATGCATAAACACGTTTCATCAACAAACCTCCTAAAAATTTAAGTAGTGCAACTTATCGTATTATATAATGCATACTATTACTTGTCAATCTAAAATAAGCCACAAAAATTATTGTTTTTAACGCTATGTAAGTTTAATAGTGTTGCTTATTTAAACGCTAAAATGTTTAATGAAAGCACATGATAAAAAGAAGGGTAAAAATTGACTTATTTTCGAGAGAATGGTAAAATATAGGCGTACAATTAGCTTGTGAAAAAACAATTTGGAGGCAGAAATATTTATGAAAGTGATCATCATTGGAACAAACCATGCTGGAATAGCAGCGGCAAATACTTTGTTAGAAAATTATCCAGAGCACGAAATTGTGATGTTGGAACGTAATTCAAATCTTTCTTATCTTGGCTGCGGAACAGCTTTATGGGTAGGTCGTCAAATTGATGATTATAAGGGTCTTTTCTATACAAACGAGGAGGCTTTCGCTAAAAAAGGAGCCCGAATTTATACTGAAACTGAGGTTTCTAACATCGATTTTTCGAATAAAAAGGTATACGCTCTGAAAAAAGATGGCGAAAAACTTGAGGAAAGCTATGATAAATTAATCTTAGCTACAGGATCATTGCCAATCACTCCTAAATTCCCGGGTTATGATTTGGAAGGATTACACTTCTTAAAATTATTCCAAGAAGGACAAGCGGTTGATAAAGCCTTAGCAGATAAAGGGGCAAAAAATGTTTGTGTAATTGGTGCAGGTTATATCGGTGTCGAAATTGCTGAAGCTGCTAAGAGACGTGGAAAAAACGTTCGCATTTTTGATGCTGAAAAAACTTCACTAGCTAGTTACTATGATCCTGAATTCGCTAAGATGATGGACCAAAACTTAGAGCGTAATGGCATATCAACACATTTTGGTGAATTAGTTCAAGAATATATCGGTGAAAACGGTAAAGTTAAGGCTGTGAGAACAGATAAGGGCACTTATGAAGCAGATGTGGTAATTAATTCAATCGGCTTCCAAGCGAATACCGAGTTAGGTAAAGACCATCTCGACTTATTTGAAGGTGGAGCATATCTTGTAGACCGCCATTTTAAAACATCAGATGATGATGTCTATGCGATTGGAGACTGTGCCAGCAATTACTCCAATGCCATTCAGGATACAACATACATTGCCTTAGCTTCTAATGCGGTTCGATCAGGTATTGTTGCAGCTCATAACCTTGCAGGTACTGAGTTGGAAGGAGCTGGTGTACAGGGATCAAACGGAATTAATATTTTCAACTTAAAATTAGTCTCAACTGGTTTGACGTTAAAGGCAGCTGAACTAGCAGGTGTTGATGTAGACTATGTAGAACATGAAGATACACAATTTCCCGGATTTATGCCTGAAAATCATCAAGTCAAAATAAGAATTGTCTATGAAAAGACAAGTCGTCGGATAGTAGGGGCTCAGCTAGCTTCAGATTACGATGTATCTTTATTAATCCATATGTTTTCACTAGCTATTCAAGAAGAAGTTACGATTGATAAGTTAGCCTTATTAGATACCTTCTTCCTACCTCACTTTAACCAACCGTATAATTACATTACTGTGGCTGCTTTAAAAGCTAAAAAACAATTAAAGTAAGATAATTTAAAATCCTCTATATAATAAGGTAGC
Source organism: Facklamia sp. P13064 (assembly GCF_050409425.1). Taxonomy (NCBI): domain Bacteria; kingdom Bacillati; phylum Bacillota; class Bacilli; order Lactobacillales; family Aerococcaceae; genus Facklamia; species Facklamia sp. P13064. Next base: position 87,321 of record NZ_JBNUPM010000003.1, read on the forward strand.
AATTATGTTTTTCTAGGAAAATTGATATTAGTTTTCCTGCAGCTAAAAAAAACATAAAAGCTATCTTTTTTTATAAATACTCAAGAAAGCTTTGATTATCGCTTGCATTAGCAATCTATCTTCGGTATAATATCGGTTGTGTCAATTGGAGGGTTCTGCCCCGAAATGGGCACAATCCCTCGAGAAGAGGGAGATATGCAGTGAAACGAGAGGTTGTGACACGCCAGGCCAAGTTGCCAAGGGCTGGTTTGTTAGAAATTCTTGTGGAGCAAGTCACATATTTTATATTGACGAAGGAGGAAATAAAAATGGCAAATCAAAAAATTCGTATTCGCTTAAAAGCTTATGAGCACCGTGCTCTTGATGTTTCTGCAGCGAAAATAGTTGAATCTGCTCAAAGAACAGGGGCTAAGACATCGGGTCCAATCCCTTTACCAACAGACCGTTCTGTTTATACAGTTATTCGTGCAACACACAAGTATAAAGATTCTCGTGAGCAGTTCGAAATGCGTACACACAAACGTTTGATCGACATCGTTAACCCTACTGCTAAAACAGTAGACGCTTTAATGAAGTTAGACTTACCAAGCGGTGTGGACGTAGAAATCAAATTATAAAAAATAAAATAATGGAGGTGTACTCATGACCAAAGGAATCTTAGGAACTAAAGTCGGAATGACTCAATACTTTACTGAAAATGGTGAATTAATTCCTGTTACTGTTATCCAAGCTCCTGCAAACGTTGTTTTACAAGTTAAAACAGTTGAAACAGATGGCTATGAAGCAGTTCAAGTAGGATACCAAGATTTACGTGAAGTATTGACTAATAAACCACATAAGGGTCATGTAGCAAAAGCTAATGCTACTCCTAAGCGCTTCGTTCGCGAATTTCGTGATGTTGAGCTAGGAGAATATGAAGTAGGGCAAGAAATCACAGTTGAAACATTCGCAGTTGGTGACATCGTCGATGTGACGGGTACATCCAAAGGTAAAGGTTTCCAAGGAGCTATTAAGCGCCACGGACAATCTCGTGGACCTATGGCTCACGGTTCTCGTTACCACCGTCGTCCTGGATCAATGGGTATGGCGTCAGACGCTTCTAAAGTGTTTAAAGGTAAAAAATTACCTGGACAAACTGGTGGCGAACGTATCACTATTCAAAACTTGGAAATCGTATCAATAGATAGCGAAAACAATGTGATTCTTATTAAAGGAAACGTTCCAGGTGCTAAGAAGTCACTCGTTGAAATTAAACAAGCAATTAAAACAGTTAAATAATATCTAAGAGGGGAGGAACGAGCAAATGCCAAAAGTTACATTATTTAAACAAGATGGAACACAAGCAGGAGAAGTTGAATTAAACGAAGCAATCTTCGGAATTGAACCTAATGAAGCGGTAGTTTTCGAAGCAGTCGTAATGCAAAGAGCTTCACTACGTCAAGGGACTCACGCGGTTAAAAATCGCTCAGCCGTTAGCGGTGGAGGACGTAAACCGTGGAGACAAAAAGGAACTGGACGTGCGCGTCAAGGTTCTACTAGATCACCACAGTGGGTAGGCGGTGGAATTGTCTTTGGACCAACACCTCGTTCATACAGTTACAAATTACCTAAGAAAATGCGTCGTTTAGCCTTAAACTCTGTGCTATCTCAAAAAGTTATGGATGAGAAGTTAACAGTTGTTGATGAATTAGTCTTTGACGCACCAAAATCAAAAGAATTCAAAGCGGTATTAAACAACTTAAATATTGATAGCAAAACATTATTAATCTTAGAAGGTGCAAATGAAACAGCGTACTTATCTGCACGTAACATTCCAAATGTAAAAGTGATTGATGATTTGAATGTGAATGTTTTAGATGTAATTAATGCGGATCGTATCTTAATTACAAGAGCTGCGCTTTCAACAGTAGAGGAGGCTTTAGCATAATGCAATTATCAGAAGTTTTATTACGTCCAGTAATTACCGAACAATCAATGCTAGCCATTGATGATAATAAATATACTTTCGAGGTTGACCGTCGTGCTAATAAGACTCACATCAAGCAAGCTGTTGAAGCAATGTTTGAAGGTGTTAAAGTAGCGAAAGTTAATACTATTAATGTAGATGGAAAAGCAAAGAGAATGGGACGTTATCAAGGTTTCACTCGTAAGTACAAAAAAGCAGTGGTTACCTTAACAGAAGATTCAAACCGGATCGAATTGTTTGGCGAAGACGCTGAGTAATTCTGGAAAATATTAAAATAGGAGGGTAACGCAGTGGCAATTAAACATTATAAAGCGACGACTAATGGACGTCGTAACATGACTGGATATGATTTTTCAGAGATCACTACAAAAACACCTGAAAAAAGCTTGTTAGAGTCAAAAAAACAACGTGCAGGTCGTAATGGTCAAGGAAAAATAACCGTACGTCACCACGGTGGTGGAAATAAACGTGCTTACCGTGTGATTGATTTTAAACGTAATAAAGATGGAGTAGTCGGAACAATTAAAACAATTGAATACGATCCAAATCGTACTGCTAACATTGCTCTAGTGCATTATGAAGACGGTGTTAAAACATATATTCTAGCACCTAAAGGCCTTAAAGTAGGCCAAAAAATTGAGTCTGGTGACAATGCGGATATCCAAATAGGAAACGCTTTAGCACTATCTAATATTCCGGTTGGTACAGTTATTCACAACGTGGAATTAAAACCAGGAAAAGGTGGACAATTAATTCGTTCAGCTGGTACAAGTGCTCAAGTTTTAGGACAAGAAGGCAAATACACTCTAGTTCGTCTGAACTCAGGTGAAGTTCGCATGATCTTATCAACTTGCCGTGCAACGATCGGAACAGTTGGTAACGAACAACACGAATTGATTAATATTGGTAAAGCAGGACGTTCTCGTTGGTTATCAAAACGTCCAACTGTTCGTGGATCTGTAATGAACCCTAACGATCACCCACACGGTGGTGGTGAAGGTCGTACTCCAATCGGTCGTCCATCACCAATGACACCATGGGGTAAAAAAGCTATGGGTGTTAAAACTCGTAACGCTAAGAAGAAATCTAGCAAATTAATTATTCGTGGACGTAAGAAATAATAACCAATAAATTCTGAAGGGAGGCTACATTGTGACTCGTAGTTTGAAAAAAGGACCTTTTATAGATGAACATTTAATGAAAAAGGTAGAGGCTCAACAAGATGCCCAAAAAAAACAAGTGATTAAGACATGGTCTCGTCGTTCAACAATTTTCCCTAATTTTATTGGGATGACAATTGCTGTATATGATGGCCGTAAGCACGTGCCTGTATTTATCCAAGAAGATATGGTCGGTCATAAGTTAGGAGAGTTCGTTCCTACACGTACATATAGAGGCCACGTTGACCAAGATAAGAAAACTAAGAAACGCTAATAAGAGGAGGTATATAAGATGTCTGAACAAATTACATCTGCTAAGGCAATGGCAAAAACAGTTCGAATTGCTCCTCGTAAAGCTCGCTTAGTAATGGATCTTATCAGGGGCAAGCAAGTTGGAGAAGCAATGGCTATTTTGAAGTTCACTCCAAAAGCTGGTTCACCAATTATAGAAAAAGTATTAATGTCAGCTATTGCAAATGCTGAACATAATTATGACTTAGATTTAGAAACGTTGTATGTAAGTGAAGCATACGTTAACGAAGGACCAACCATGAAACGTTTCCGTCCTCGTGCTAAAGGGTCAGCTTCACCGATCTTAAAACGTACAAGCCACATTACAATTGTGGTATCAGAAAAAGAGGAGGCTTAATTAATGGGTCAAAAAGTACATCCGATTGGAATGCGAGTTGGCATCATCCGCGATTGGGATACTAAATGGTACGCAGACAAGCAATATGCAGACTATTTACACGAAGATATCAAGATTCGTGAGTATCTCTACAAGAAATTAGCTGATGCCTCTGTATCCGTTATTCAAATTGAACGTGCAGCAAACCGCGTTGTAGTTTCTGTTAACACAGCTAAGCCAGGTATGGTAATTGGTAAAGGTGGATCAGAAGTCGACGTATTACGTGCTGAACTAAATAAATTAACCGGCAAACAAGTTCAATTAAACATTGTTGAAATTAAAGAACCAGCATTAGATGCTAAATTAGTTGCAGAAGATATCGCTCAACAATTAGAAAACCGTGTGGCATTTCGTCGGGCTCAAAAGCAAGCCATCCAACGTGTGATGAGAGCTGGCGCTAAAGGAGTTAAAACGATGGTTTCTGGCCGTTTAAATGGTGCGGATATGGCAAGAACTGAGCACTATACTGAAGGAACAGTTCCATTACATACGCTACGTTCTGATATTGATTATGCTTGGGAAGAAGCAGACACTCAATATGGAAAACTTGGAGTGAAAGTATGGATTTGTCGTGGTGAAATCTTACCAACTAAAAATAACTCTCAGAGAGGAGGAAATTAATCATGTTAGTACCTAAACGTGTAAAACACCGTCGTGAATTCCGTGGTAAAATGCGCGGAGAAGCAAAAGGTGGAAAGCAAGTTGACTTTGGATCATACGGTCTAAGAGCTACAGAAACAGGTTGGATTACCAACCGTCAAATCGAAGCTGCCCGTATCGCTATGACACGTTATATGAAACGTGGTGGGAAAGTATGGATTAAGATCTTCCCTCATAAATCATATACAAGTAAAGCTATTGGTGTTCGTATGGGTAAAGGTAAAGGGGCACCCGAAGGATGGGTAGCACCTACAAAACGTGGAAAAGTTCTATTTGAAATTGACGGTGTGAGCGAAGAGATCGCTAGAGAAGCCTTCCGTTTAGCTTCCCATAAATTGCCAATCAAGACAAAATTTGTAAAACGTGAAGAATATGGTGGTGAATCGAATGAAAATTAATGAAATAAGAGAATTATCCACTGCTGAAATGGTTGAAAAAGAAAAAGAATTTAAGCAAGAATTGTTTAACCTTCGATTCCAATTAGCAACAGGACAATTAGAAAACACTGCCCGTTTACGTCAAGTACGTAAATCTATTGCTCGCATAAAAACAGTCTTGCGTGAGCAAGAATTGTCTAAGTAAAAACGACAAAGGAGGCACATATTAAATGACTGAACGTAACCAACGTAAAGTTTACCAAGGACGTGTAGTGTCAGATAAAATGGACAAAACCATTACTGTGCAAGTAGACACACGTAAAATTCATCCTAAATACGGTAAACGTGTAAAATATTCTAAGAAATATAAAGCTCATGATGAGTTAAATCAAGCTAAAGAAGGCGACATCGTACGTATCATGGAAACTCGTCCATTATCTGCTACGAAACGCTTCCGTTTATTAGAAATTGTTGAAGAAGCAGTAATTATCTAATAATTGCGAAAATCGGAAGGAGGATAACGAAATGATTCAACAGGAAAGTCGATTAAAAGTTGCTGATAATTCAGGAGCTCGTGAAGTGTTGACAATTAAAGTGTTAGGCGGATCAGGGCGCAAAACAGCTAATATAGGCGACGTCATCGTTGCAACGGTTAAACACGCAACGCCAGGTGGAGTTGTCAAAAAAGGTGATGTTGTTAAAGCGGTAATCGTTCGAACTAAATCAGGAGCTCGCCGTAAGGATGGTTCTTATATTAAGTTTGACGAAAATGCATGTGTAATTATTCGAGACGATAAGAGCCCACGTGGGACACGTATCTTTGGACCAGTTGCACGTGAATTGCGTGATAACAACTTCATGAAGATTGTTTCATTAGCTCCAGAAGTTCTGTAATTTTAAGAAAAAGGAGGAAACAGTTCATGCGTATTAAAACAGGAGATAAAGTCCTTGTGATTTCTGGTAAAGATAAAGGGAAACAAGGTACGGTTATTAAAAGTATTCCAAGTGAAGATAGAGTTGTTGTAGAAGGAATTAACATTGCGAAGAAACATCGTAAGCCAAGTCAAACACAAACTGGTGGAATTGAAGAATTCCCAGCAGCGATTCATGTATCAAATGTTCAATTAGTGGATCCAGAAACTGGCGAAGCAAGTCGTGTAGGTTACCGCTTTGAAGATGGCAAAAAAGTTCGTTTTGCTAAAAAATCAGATAAAACTATCAATTAATTAGAAGGGAGGAACTTTAAATGACAAATCGTTTAAAAGAAAAATATCTTAATGAAGTTGCCCCAAAATTGGTAGAGCAATTTAATTATTCTTCAATTATGCAAGTCCCAAAAGTTGAGAAAATCGTAGTCAACATGGGTGTGGGTGACGCAACTGGAAATGCTAAAAACTTAGAAAAAGCAGTGGATGAATTAACTTTACTTTCTGGGCAAAAACCAATCATTACTAAAGCTAAGAAATCAATCGCTGGTTTCCGTTTACGTGAAGGCATGCCAATTGGTGCAAAAGTAACTTTACGTGGCGAAAGAATGTATGATTTCTTAGATAAATTAATCTCGGTCGCACTACCACGAGTAAGAGACTTCCAAGGGATTTCAAGCCGTGCATTCGACGGTCGTGGTAACTACACACTAGGTGTTAAAGAACAATTAATCTTCCCGGAAATTAGTTACGATAATGTAGATAAAGTACGTGGAATGGACATTGTTGTTGTAACTACTGCAAACACTGATGAAGAATCACATGCCCTTCTAAAAGAATTAGGCATGCCATTCAAGAAATAAAGGAGGCATTATCTTTGGCTAAAACATCAATGAGAATTAAAAACCAACGCAAACCAAAGTTCAAGGTTCAAGAGTATTCTCGCTGCGAACGTTGTGGTCGTCCGCACTCTGTGTACCGTAAGTTCAAGCTTTGCCGTATTTGCTTCCGCGAACTTGCTTATAAAGGACAAATTCCAGGCGTTAAAAAAGCAAGCTGGTAAGAAATATATAATTAATCAAAGGAGGTAAATCCACATGGCAATGACAGATCCAATTGCAGATTTTCTAACAAGAATTCGTAATGCAAACAGTGTAGGACATAAAATAGTATCTGCACCTTCTTCAAATGCTAAAGTTGCGATTGCTGAAATCTTAAAAAGAGAAGGTTTCATCAAAAACTTTGAAATCACTGAAGATAACAAACAAAATGAAATCACTATCTTCTTGAAGTATGGCCGTAATGATGAAAAGGTTATTACTGGTATCAAGCGTATTTCTAAACCAGGATTACGTATTTATGCTAAGTCAGAAGATATTCCTAAAGTACTAAATGGTTTAGGGATTGCAATTATCTCAACATCAAATGGTGTGATAACAGATAAAGAAGCTCGTCAACAAGGTATTGGTGGCGAAGTGTTAGCTTATATTTGGTAAAACTTATAAAATTAAAGGAGGTGCAGCCCCTGTGAGTCGTATAGGAAATAATCCCGTAACAATTCCAGCTGGCGTAACCGTTTCAATGGATGGTCATACAGTGACTGTCAAAGGACCAAAAGGTGAATTAACTAGAGAAGTTAGTCCAAACATCAAGATTGAAATTAATGAATCAGAGATTACATTTAGCCGTCCAAACGATTCAAAAGTAAATCGCTCATTACATGGAACAACCCGTTCTTTAATTAATAATATGGTTGTTGGTGTTTCTGAAGGCTTTAAAAAAGAACTTCAATTAATTGGTGTTGGATATCGTGCTCAATTACAAGGTACTAAGTTAGTTCTAAACGTAGGTCTTTCACACCCGGTTGAGTTTGAAGCTTCAGAAGGTGTATCATTTGAAGTTCCTTCAAACACACAAATCATTGTTAACGGTTATAATAAAGAAAAAGTTGGCGAATTAGCAGCTAATATTCGTGGCATTCGACCACCTGAACCATATAAAGGCAAAGGAATTCGTTATGTTGATGAATATGTTATTCGCAAAGAAGGTAAAACTGGTAAATAATCGAATTATTTATCAAATTAAATTCAAAATTAAATTAAAGAGGTGACCATTGTGATTACTAAACCAGATAAAAATAAGTCGCGTAAAAAACGCCATAATCGTATTCGTAATAAGATTTCTGGTACTGCTGAGTGCCCACGCTTAAACGTATTTCGTTCAAATACAAACATCTACGCTCAATTAATTGATGACGTAGCGGGTGTGACGCTAGCAAGTGCCTCTAGTAAAGATGAGTCAGTAGCTAAGGCAAGTAAAACAGAACAAGCTTCTGCTGTTGGAAAATTAATTGCTGAACGCGCTGCTGAAAAAGGAATTAAAGTCGTAGTATTTGACCGTGGCGGATATATCTATCACGGACGTGTTAAAGCCTTAGCTGAAGCTGCACGTGAAAATGGACTCGAATTTTAAGAAAAGGAGGAAACCGATCGATGGTTAATATTAAACCAGAAAATTTAGGTGAAATTGAAGAACGTGTAGTAGCGATTAACCGAGTAACTAAAGTTGTAAAAGGTGGACGTCGTTTACGTTTCTCAGCACTTGTAGTTGTTGGAGATAAAGAAGGACACGTTGGTTTTGGAACCGGTAAAGCTCAAGAAGTTCCAGAAGCAATTCGTAAGGCAATCGAAGCGGCTAAGAAAAACCTAGTAACTGTCCCAATGGCAGGAACAACGATTCCTCATGAAGTTATCGGTGAATTCTGTGGTGGACGCGTTCTGCTTAAACCAGCACAAGCCGGTTCTGGAGTTGCTGCAGGAGGGCCTGTTCGTGCCGTTATGGAATTAGCAGGTGTTGCTGATGTAACTTCTAAATCATTAGGTTCTAATACACCTATTAATATGATTCGCGCGACTGTTGAAGCTTTGAAGCAACTAAAAGTGGTTGAAGAAGTGGCTCAATTGCGTGGTAAAACAGTAGAAGAATTATTAAGTTAGGAGGAAAGTCCATGGCAAACTTAGAAATCACTTTAAAACGTAGCCTAATTGGTCGTAAAAAGAATCATGTAGCTACTGCCAAAGCTTTAGGGTTAACAAAAACTTATAAAACCGTTATAAAACCTGATAATGAAGCTATTCGTGGAATGCTCCAAACAATTAGTCACTTAGTAGAAGTAAAAGAAGCTTAAATCTAGTATACTAGTATAAGGAGGTGCCAATATGAAATTACACACATTAAAACCCGCTGAAGGTGCGCGCAAGGAACGTAACCGTGTAGGTCGTGGACAAGGTTCAGGTAACGGTAAATTAGCTGGTCGTGGACAAGGCGGACATAAACAGCGTTCAGGTGGCGGTGTACGGTTAGGATTTGAAGGAGGACAACAACCTCTATTCAGACGTTTACCAAAACGTGGTTTCACTAATGTTAATCGTAAAGACTATGCAATTGTTAATCTTGAGACATTAAATATGTTCGACGAGGGAACCGTTGTATCACCGGCTTTATTGATTGAATCAGGTGTTATTAAAAAAGAATTATCAGGAGTAAAAATCTTAGGTGAGGGTAACTTAGAGAAAAAATTGACTGTTCAAGCTAGCAAGTTCTCTAAAACTGCAGAGGAAGCTATTACTGCAGCTGGCGGTTCAATCGAGGTGATCTAATGTTCACATTTATTAAGAATGCTTTTAGTTCGCGAGATGTTAGAAGAAGAATTCTTTTCACCTTGTTTATTTTAGCAATCTTTAGATTAGGATCGCATATCCCTATGCCAGGAGTAAATGCGAAAGTTTTAGATTCAATAGCAAGTAATGGTCTTTTGGGGCTCTTAAACACATTTGGTGGAGGAGCCTTAGGCCGGTATTCACTGTTTGCTATGGGAGTCTCGCCTTATATTACAGCTTCCATTATTGTTCAACTCTTACAAATGGATATTATTCCAAAGTTTACTGAATGGGCCAAGCAAGGTGAAGTGGGACGACGTAAATTAAACCAGTGGACGATATACTTAGCCATAGTCATAGGCTATATCCAATCAGCTGGTCTTTCATATGGTTTAAACCGTATGTCCGGTTTAGGTTTAATTAAGAATCCACAACCTTCCACCTATTTAACAATTGCTCTTGTCTTAACAGCGGGCAGCATGTTACTCGTTTGGTTAGGTGAACAAATTACACGTAAGGGTGTCGGTAATGGGATTTCTATTTTAATTATGTCAGGTATTCTAGCACAAATTCCACAGGAAGTTGTCGCTTTTGTGAATACGATGATCATTGGAGCTGGCGACAAATTGGGAATCAATATTCTAATTGGTTTAGGAGTTGTTCTAGCTCTTATTGTTATGACAACCATTGTCGTCATAATGGAAAGGGCTCAGCGTCGCATCCCGATCCACCACTCCAAAAAAGTATCTGGCGCTAGACATATGGCGCATTTGCCGCTAAAAATTAACTCTGCTGGAGTTATTCCAGTCATCTTTGCGACATCATTTTTAACTACGCCTCAAACGATTATCGGTTTAATTAATCCAAATCCTGAGGGTGGCGTGATGGAATTACTTAGCAAGGTATTAAACATTCAGCATCCGTATGGTGCGGTATTCTATACAATTCTTTTAATCGCATTCACCTTCTTCTATTCATTAATTCAAGTGAATCCAGAAAAGGTAGCTGAAAACTTACAGAAACAAGCTGCATATATTCCGAGTGTACGGCCAGGAAAAGATACTGAAGATTACATTACTCGTTTAATTAATCGCTTGAGTGGTGTAGGTTCAATTTACTTAACAGTGATTGCACTATTACCAATTGTCGTGAGCTTCATTTGGAAAGTTCCCGCTAATATTGCTTTGTCAGGTACAAGTTTGCTAATTGTAGTTGGAGTAGCGATTGAAACAGCTAAGCAAATTGAAGGTCGTATGATTAAACGTCGGTATCAAGGTTTCTTGAATTTATAATTGCGTAATAGACAAATATAAAGGATGATTAATTAATGAATATATTATTAATGGGTTTACCTGGTGCTGGTAAAGGAACTCAGAGTGAACAAATTACTCGAGACTATCCGGTTGTCCATATTGCTACTGGCGATATATTCAGGCAAGCGATTAAAGATGAGACGCCACTAGGACTAGAGGCGAAATCATATACCGACAATGGTAATCTCGTTCCAGATGAAATTACTAACGGACTTGTTAAAGAACGTTTAAATCAAAGCGACGTAAAAGAAAATGGCTTTATGTTGGATGGCTATCCAAGAACTTTACAACAAGCCCGCGCTTTAAGTGACAACCTTGAAAGCCTCGATTCTAAAATCGATGCCGTTATTTACATTGATGTGGCTCCTGAAGTTCTAAAAGAACGCTTAAGTGGAAGAATTATCTGTGGATCTTGTGGAGCAAGTTACCATAAGATTTATAATCCACCAAAAGTAGAGAACACATGTGATTCATGTGGCGCTCATGACTTCTATCAACGTGAAGATGATAAACCTGAAAAAGTTGCTCATCGTATTAATCTCCAAATGGAATCGATTCAACCAATTCTAGCTTATTACGAAGAACTTGGATTGTTGCACCGAGTGAGTGGAGAAAATTCTATCGATCAAGTTTATAGCAAGATTCAAGAAGTGTTAAGTAAATTATATAACTTCGTCCATAGGAGGTAAGTGAATGGCAAAAGATGATGTAATTGAAGTAGAAGGTATTATTATGGAAACTCTACCGAACGCTATGTTCAAGGTAGAACTTGAGAATGGTCATGAAATATTAGCACACGTCTCTGGTAAAATCCGTATGAATTATATCCGTATTCTACCTGGAGATAAAGTCACTGTTGAATTATCCCCTTATGACCTTTCTCGTGGCCGCATTACCTATCGCTTTAAGTAGTCTACGAAATAAGGAGGAGTATAATGAAAGTTAGAGCATCAGTAAAACCAATTTGTGAAAAATGCAAAGTTATTCGCCGTAAAGGAAAAGTTATGGTGATTTGTCAAAATCCAAAACACAAACAACGTCAAGGATAATAATTAAGAAGGAGGAAATTGCATGGCTCGTATTGCAGGAGTAGATATTCCCCGCGAAAAACGTGTGGTTATTTCTTTAACGTATATCTTCGGTATCGGCAACTCAACTGCTAAGAAAATCTTAGAAGAGGCAAATGTTTCTGAAGATACACGTGTAAAAGATTTAACGAACGACGAATTGGATCGTATCCGTGAAATCATTGATAAGATTCGTGTTGAAGGAGACTTACGTCGTGAGGTCAGCATGAACATCAAACGTCTTCAAGATATTGGTTCATTAAGAGGTATCCGTCATCGTCGTAACTTACCTGTACGTGGACAAAACACTAAAAATAATGCACGTACTCGTAAAGGTCCTAAGAAACCAATTAGATAGAACTTAACAAAGGAGGTTAAAATTCATGGCAAAACAACAAGCACGTAGAGGTCGTCGTCGTGTTAAAAAGAATATTGAAAAAGGAATTGCTCATATTCGTTCAACCTTTAACAATACGATTGTTATGATCACTGATGTGAATGGAAATGCTGTTTCATGGTCATCAGCTGGATCACTTGGATTCCGTGGTTCGAAGAAAGCAACTCCATTTGCAGCGCAAATGGCATCTGAGGTTGCAGCTAAAGGAGCAATGGATCATGGCATGAAGACAGTCGAAGTAACTGTTAAAGGTCCAGGTTCAGGTCGTGAGTCTGCAATCCGTTCATTACAAGCAACTGGATTAGATGTTACAGCTATTCGTGATGTTACACCAATTCCACACAACGGATGCCGTCCACCAAAACGTCGCCGTGTATAATGATAATTGTGTAGAATCCGTTTAGAAACGAAATTATCATCGCGACAAACGTTTTGAAAGGGGCAAATAATCGATGATCGAAATTGAAAAACCAGATATTAGAACGATTGAAATCAGTGACGATGCTAAGTATGGTAAAATTGTCGTTGAGCCACTTGAACGTGGTTATGGAACAACCCTTGGAAATTCATTACGTAGAATTTTGTTATCTTCATTACCAGGATCAGCGATTACAAGTGTTCAAATTGAAGGCGTAGTTCATGAATTTGCTACAATAAAAGGTGTGGTTGAAGACGTTCCAACCATCATTTTGCATTTAAAAGAAGTAGCTTTCAATACACATACAGAAGAAGATAAGGTGATCGAATTAAATGTTGCAGGTCCTAAAACAGTAACAGCAGCAGATATTATTCATGATAATGAAATCGAAATCCTAAACCCTGACTTGTATATTTGTACCTTAGCAGAAGGTGCTCAATTGAATATGCAAATGAATGTGTCAAATGGTCGTGGATTTGTTCGAAGTGAACATAATAAGCGAGAAGATACACCAATTGGTGTATTGCCGATTGATTCGATCTACACTCCAATCAAAAAAGTAAACTATCAAGTTGAAAACACTCGGATTGGACAGCGAAATATTTATGATAAGCTTACATTGGATATATGGACCGATGGGTCAATAAGTCCAGAAAAAGCTCTAAGTTTAGCTGCAAAAATTTTAACTGAACATTTAAATATCTTTGTAGATTTGAATGATGAAGCACGTAATACTGAAATTATGGTAGAAAAAGAAGAAGCAGAAAAAGAAAAAGTTCTTGTCATGACGATAGAAGAACTTGATCTGTCTGTTCGATCTTATAATTGTCTAAAGCGTGCCGGAATAAATACAATTCAAGAGCTAACTAATAAATCCGAAGCTGAAATGATGAAGGTTCGTAACCTCGGCCGTAAGTCATTAGATGAAGTGAAAAATAAATTAGCTGGTTTAGAATTAAGCTTACGTGAAGAAGACTAGTAGAGAGTAAAGGAGGAAACTGAATGTCATATCGTAAATTAGGTCGTACGAGTTCACAACGTAAGGCTTTACTACGTGATTTAACGACAGATGTGATTATCAACGAGCGTATCGAAACAACTGAAGCCCGCGCTAAAGAAGTTCGTAAGACAGTTGATAAAATGATCACTCTGGGTAAAAAAGGTGATTTAGCTTCTCGTCGTCGTGCAGCAGCATTCTTACGCAATGAAATTGCAGATGCTCGTATCGAAGGTGATGAGGTAGTGGTTGAGACTGTATTAAATCGTGTGTTTGATACTTATGCTGAGCGTTACGCTGAACGTAATGGTGGATACACACGTATCCTTAAGAAAGGTCCTCGTCGTGGCGACGGTGCACCGATGGTTATCTTAGAGCTAGTTTAAGATAACGCTATTTCTTAAGTTGACTAATTCACTTTGATGATGGAGAGTGTTATGATTTCAAGAGATAATCGAGGAGTCTAGCTCTATAGCAACCAATATAATTGGTGGATTGGGATTAGCCGAATTTCTAATCTCAATCCTGCTATCATCTTGAAGTGTTTTTTTTATACATAAAACTTGTATTAATAGTTAAGGAAAGCAAACGACTTTAACTATTAATATAAGAATATCTTTTAAGGAGACAATAATGAAAGAAGAAATTATCCGAATCGATTCAGTTTCTTTTCAGTATCCTGGCGCCGAGAAAGACGCTATTAAGGATATCTCTTTAAGTATCAATAAAGGGGAATGGGTAGCGCTCATTGGTCCGAATGGATCGGGCAAGTCTACTCTTTCAAAGACGATTAATGGTCTTCTAGTGCCTTACGAAGGAGAAATATACGTTAAAGGCATGAAGTTACAAGAAGAGACTGTTTGGGATATTCGTCGATCAGTTGGTATGGTCTTTCAAAACCCTGATAACCAATTCGTCGGTGCGACTGTCGAAGATGACGTGGCCTTCGGTCTTGAAAATAACGGGGTCAATCGTGAAGAAATGAAAGTTCGCGTAAAAGAAGCTGTTCAACAAGTCCGAATGCTTGATTTCTTAAAAAAAGAGCCAGCAAGACTTTCAGGTGGGCAAAAACAAAGAATTGCTATTGCTGGAGTTGTTGCTTTACGTCCAGACATTATCATCATGGATGAATCAACGGCTATGTTGGATCCTTTAGGACGTAAAGAAGTGGTCGAAGTCGTTCGAGAAATCAAAGAAAAGTATGGATTGACGGTCATTTCCATTACTCATGATATTGATGAAGCCAGTCTAGCTGATCAAATCATCGTTTTAAAAGAAGGAAAAGTAATTTATAAAGATATTCCTGCTAACATTTTTTCTATGGGTACATCCCTAATTGAAATGGGTTTAGATCTTCCTTTTGCTGAGAAATTACGTTTGCAACTAAAAGAAAAGGGAATGGATGTCCCAGACTACTACTTAACAGAGGAGGAAATGGCAGAATGGCTATCTCAATCGTATTTGAACAAGTAGATTTCACTTATTCGCCAGGAACCCCCTTTGAAGTTCCTGTACTTAAAGGGATTGATTTAGAAATCCCACAAGGAAAAGTCACAGCTATTATAGGTCATACAGGATCAGGTAAATCTACCCTTATCCAACACCTAAACGTCTTATTAAAACCAACTAGGGGCAAATTGATTATTGACGGTCGGGTGATCACATCCGAATCAAAAGATAAAAACCTTAAAGCACTAAGAAAAAAAATCGGTGTAGTTTTTCAATTTCCCGAAAGTCAACTCTTTGAAGAAACAGTGTTAAAAGATGTTATGTTCGGTCCACAAAATTTTGGTGTTTCTAAAGAAGAAGCCGAGCGAATTGCCCGTGATATGCTAAGTTTAGTGGGAATCGATGAAGAACTTTTTGAGCGGTCACCATTTGATTTAAGTGGAGGTCAAATGCGGAGAGTTGCTATCGCCGGTGTACTGGCATTGCAACCAGAAGGTTTAATTTTAGATGAGCCAACGGCTGGTCTGGATCCACTGGGACAAATCACCATGCTGGAAATGTTTATGCAATTGCAAAAGGACTATCATCTTTCTCTCGTATTAGTTACTCATCAGATGGATGATGTGGCCAAGTATGCCGATAATGTGGTGGTTTTGGAAAATGGCCAGATTGTTAAGCAAGGAACTCCTTCAGAAGTATTCTCTGATCCCGAATGGTTGAGAGAAAAGCAATTAGGTTTACCACAGACTTTAGCGTTTATTGATTTATTAGATGATAAAATTCCTGAAGATCTCATGAAAAAAATTAAGCAATCTCCTCTAACAGTAGAACAACTAGCAGAGATTCTAATTGACATTAATCATCAACAAAATGATTGGGAGGCTAGCGCTAATGAATGATAAGATATTAATCGGTCGCTATATTCAAATTGATTCATGGATTCATGCGCTCGATCCTCGCACTAAATTGATTGCTACTTTCTATTTTATTTTACTTGTTTTTTTTGCAAATAATGTAGTAGGATATGGAACTTTATTTCTAGTATTGTTAATAGGCATCAAATTGAGTCGGTTGAAGCTTAGTTTTTTCTTTAAGGGATTAAAGCCTATGCTATGGATTATTCTTTTTACGGTCATTTTTCAGATATTGTTTACAACAGGAGGACAGGTTTATTTTAATTGGGGACCCATTTCGATTACATCGCTAGGATTATTAGGCGGCTTTTATATCTTTATGCGTTTGTTCTTAATTATTATGATGTCAACCATTTTAACTTTAACAACTGCTCCGCTTGAGTTAACTGATGGTATTGAACATCTGTTGCGTCCTTTAACACATTTTGGATTTCCATCGCATGAAGTAGCCTTAATGTTGTCAATTGCCTTACGTTATGTACCGACACTTTTAGATGAGGCTCAAACTATAATGAATGCTCAACGTTCAAGAGGAGTGGATTTTGATGAAGGGTCTATGATGGAACGGATGAAAGCAATTGTTCCTATACTTGTTCCACTATTTGTTTCCGCTTTTAATCGAGCAGAGGAACTAGCTACGGCCATGGAATCACGTGGGTATCATGGTGCTGAGGGGCGAACAAAGTACCGTTACTTAGATTATGATCGCAACGACGTGATTGTTTTAATTGTCATGATTTTAATCACCGTAATCATTCTAACTATTCGGTTTTATATTTAATTTAAAACTACAATCTTATTGCACCCTAAACCTAGTGTTTAGGGATTTTTAATAGTTTAACAATATTAAAATCAAGCCCTTACAATTTAATAAAACACTCATTTATTTCTTATATTCACTATCAAATTTTAAAAAAATCTGTTAAAATGTATCCATATGAAAACGTTTGAGGAGGAATTTTATGAATAATCGATTGAAGGTGCTTAGTTCTTGTGGGCTTGCGTTAATGATGATGGCACAGGCTAATCAAGTTAATGCTGAAGAACAAGAAGTAAAAGTGGATCAAGTTCAGCTTCAAGAAAACAGTCATCAACAGACTACTAGGGAGTCGGATCAAAAAGTTACCACGAATTCAGTGGAGGAAAAACAGCAAGCGAAAGAATTTTCAAATGAAAAATTGAAAGCGATTCCTAAAAAAGAGATCATAGAGACAAGTGAAATAGTGGAGACATCAACTTCAATTGAAAAAACTGAGACTATTGAAAACACTGAGATAGTTGAAACAAGTGAAACGGTTGAAACAAGTGAAGCTGTTGAAACAACAGTCTTAGAAGAAACAGCAGAGCCAACTAAAACAACAGAAGCTAAAGATGATGAAGCAGTAGCCGAAGATAAAGTTAAGATAATTGTGCGCACCAATAACCTAGCAGCTATTGATCGAGCAGACTATCGTGACGAGACACTCTATCAGTTAGCTATTAAAGAAAGTGAAGAAGAAGTAAAGAAAACCATCAAAGAAATTACTGATCTTCTCGCTGGTCAAGGGCTTACTTTAGAAGGTGAACAAGAATATTCAGCTTCATTTACAGGTTTCTCAGCTGTAGCTAACCAAGCTACAATTGATCAACTTAAGTCGATGACTCAAGTCTTGTCTGTAAATGTATCGCAAAGTTACACACGCCCAGTAGCCGAAGCTAATATGATTAATTCTGGTCCTTTAATTGGAATGGATTTATTAGCTGATTACCAAACAGAATATAAGGGTGAAAACATTGTTGTGTCAGTTATTGATACAGGCTTTGATCCTTATCATCGTGATTTCATTTTAGCTGATGATATCGAAAAACGTTATGATGAAGCAGAAATGAATGAAATGATTCAAAAATTAGGATTACCAGGTAAATGGTACTCTAATAAAATTGCATATGGTTATAATTATGCTGACAATGTAGACACTTTACAGTCTAAAGATGAGCATGGAAACCACGTAGCTGGTACGATTGGAGCAAATGGTGACCCAGAAGAGGGTGGTATTCGTGGAATCGCGCCACATGTACAATTACTATTAATGAAAGCCTTCTCAGAAGATCAAGTAAACGCAACAGTTTATGAAGACATTTGGATGAAAGCGTTTGATGATTCGGTTAAATTAGGTGCTGATATCATTAATATGTCTCTAGGTATGTCAAGTGGCTTTAACATTATGGGTGATACTCCAATGGCAAAAGCCGTTCAAAACGCTCGCGATAAAGGAATTCTTCCAATGATTGCAGCAGGTAATGACCGTAACGCTACTTGGGGGACAGATTATACTCAACTAGGTAAAAATCCAGATAATAGCACGATGGGCTATCCGGCCAGTGTGGATCCTTCCATGTCGATTGCTTCATTCGATAACTTAAAAGAAATGAAACGCTATGTTCAAGTAAAAGCAGGAGAAGAAGTTAAATACTTCCCAGGCTCCTTTACCTATCCTGAAGGATTCAGTGAAGAATTACCACTTGTAGAATTTGGCAAAGGTAATGTAGAAGATTACGAACTGTATAAAGATACCAACAATGCAGAGGTCGATTTTACTGGGAAAATTGTTCTGGTCCAACGTGGGGATGCTTCATTTAATGAGAAATATCAGTTAGCTAGAGAACGCAATGCGGCAGGACTAATTATTTATGATAATTTAGAAAGCCCTTATACTATGGAAATGACAGGTTTAGAGAATTTAGATATTCCAATTATGTTTGTGACTAAGGAGTCTGGACAGAAGCTTAAGGAAATTGCTAGTTCTAATCAAGATGCCCTTTTCAAAATTTCTAAAGAACTACAAGCATTTGATGCTTTCACGGCAGGTAATCTCAGCGAATTTTCTTCTTGGGGGCCTTCTACAGACTTGCTATTAAAACCGGACATCGCCGGACCAGGTGGTTTCATTTATAGTTTAATGAGTGATGATCGTTATCAGAATATGTCGGGAACATCGATGGCAACACCTCACTTATCGGGCATGGCTGCTCTTGTAATGCAAAGACTTTATGATGAAGGTATTTTAGTCCGTAATGGGAAAGAAAAAGATCCATTACAGGATGACTTAGCAATGCTGATTTTAATGAATACAGCCGTTCCAAAGTTAAATACACTTGAAGAGGGTGCTTCTTATTACACTCCTATTCAACAAGGTGCAGGTCTTGCGAATATCAAAAAAGCCTTAGATAATCTTGTGACTGTTGTGGCAACTAATGAGACAGATACAAAAGAAGACGGAAAGCTTGAAATAAAAGAAGTTCAAGATCAATTTGTAGCTAATCTAAAACTGAAAAACTATGGTAAAGACGATCAGACCTATACTGTTTCTTATGTTTTATTAAAAGATAAGATTAATGAAGAAGGTCGCTATACAGAAACAACCGAAACGATTAAGGAAGAGAGTTTAGGTGAAATTACTGTTAAAGCTGGTCAAACAGCAACAATGGAACAAATCATTTCAACTATGGGTATCGATCAAAATCAATACGTCCAAGGATACTTCTTCTTCAAGCCAGTTGATTCTAAAGCCACTGAATTGTCATTGCCTTTCTTTGGTTTCAAGGGGGAATGGGATAAATTACCGATTATTGATGAAATGATTGATTTTGCCGACGCTAAAGATGTCAACTTCTTACCGATTGAATACGAGGATGGTGGTGTCGACAAAACAGCCTTTGTTCGTAAGCGTTTAGAACAGGGTTGGGATTACTTTAATGCATGGCGAGTTGAAGATGATAAGGTGATTTTTGTTAATAGTAATGAGAAAGATGGCTTTGAAAACAAAGTAACGCCGAAATTAGCTTTCTTACGTGACGCAGTCGATGTAACTTTCCACGTGGAAAATGCTGCTGGAGAAAAAATACGTGATCTTTCCATCATCAATCGTATGTTTAAAGTTGCTCGTTTATACCAAGATCAATATCGATTCTTACAAGATCCTTGGGGAACTGGCTGGGATTTCACCGATACATTTGGTGAGAAAGTAGATGAAGGTGAATATTATTATGTAATCGAAGCACAAATTGATGCGCCAGATGCTGAAAGACAGCGTTATGAGTATAAGTTTGTACTAGATAATAGTGATGCTATGTTAGAAGCCAAACGTGAACAAAACAAAGTAACTTTATCAGTAGAAGATAACTTATCTGGCATTTTTGCAGTAGAGGTTTATAGTGGCGATCAATTTGTATCTTGGCAAGAAGTTAATAAGAATGATAATCCACAATTACTAAAAGAAACATTTACAATTAATCTAGAAGAAGGTTTTGAAGATAAAGACTTAGATATTTGGGTATATGACAACGCTCGAAATATTAAACAATATCGCTTATTAGCTGATGGTACTTTAGAAGAAGTCGAAAGAGGATCTGATATTAAACCAGGAGAAGAACCAGAAGCAGAGGTAACTGAAGAGAACAAAGCTTATGGTGAGGCTCCGAGCAATCCAGAAGAATATATTGCAGAAAAAGGCTTAGATACAACCGACTTACCATCAATTGTTACTAATAGCCCTTGGTACTTCCAGCCATATGGTGAGTATCAAGAATTCATTGACCTTTCAGGTGAAATCTCAAATTATAATGAGCTTCATTATTTAGAGTATCGAGTGAGTGACGAAGACGGAAATATCATTATAGAAAATCACCCAGTCGCTTTTGAAGAAATAGAGGGTATGATCTACTTTAAGGAAGATATATCTACTGAGAAGTTAACCGAAAATAAAGTTTACAGTATTGAAATGATTGCTTATGTTAAGAGTCCTAACGATAAATTAGTTAAGCAGCAAGTGGCTCAAAGAATAAGACGAGATATTGAAGCGCCAAAACTTGAAGTTAACCAAGTCTTTGGTCCAGATAAGGATTTATTATACTTCGAGATCGACTTCAGTGATAACATGAACTATGTTGAATTATGGGCGGATAATGACATGATCGGTCGCGTAGATAAGACATTCGATTCACTATTAAATCCTATCCCAGTCGAAGGAAAAGTTTTATATACTATTCCTAAATCTAAGTTAGGAAAAGAGCTAACCTTTACTGTTTATGATGACTTTGGTAATGAAAGTGAAGCAACATCTATCCCAGTTCAATTAAGAGATTTAAAAGCTATTCCATTTAAAGTTGTGAAACGTTTTAATGCAGATTTAGCTGTGGGTGAAATGAACGTTGTCCAAGAAGGTCAAGAAGGAAAAGCTAATATCGATGAAGATGGTGAATTAGTTATTCTTATAGACGCGACTGATAAAGTTGTGGAATATGGTCCAGTAGAAATTGATTTTGAAACGGATAAAAAATCAGACTCTTATTTATTAGAAGGAATCGAATTAACTATTCAAGAAGGAGTTAAAGGGTTGTTGAATCCGTTAACCGGAGAAGTTATTCGTCCGGCTCAAACAGAGATCATTCTAATGGGTACTAAGGTAAATGATGAGCATTTAAGTCCGGAAGAACCATCCAGTCCAACTGATCCAACAAAACCAGAACAAGCAAAAGAAGACGAATTATCAGAAGAAATTAAAAACTTCAATGCTTACTTTGAAATGTTTAAATATAAACTAAAGAATATCGAAGATTATCGTAAGCCTAAAGATTTTGATCTTAAGAAAGCTCAAGCTTTAGTGAATGAAATTGAGGCAAGTAACTTAAACGATTTAACAAAAGCTCAATTATTAGAATTGCAAAATCTTGTAATGGGATATTCTAAAGACTTGAAGCCTAAGGCTGGTTCAAGACCACAGCAAGGTGAAAGTTTTGATAAGAATCAAGGTGTAGGATCTGATGCTGAAGGCGCTAGCGTCTTACCAGCTACTGGAGAAACGAGTCAGCATGCTTATCCTATCGTAGCAACAATACTTTCCTTCTTAGGTTTAGGCAGCCTTGCGTATTCAAAGAAAAAATTAAAAGATTAATAACACATTACTTTTTTCTCTCTCATTCAAATTGAATGAGAGAGTTTTTTTGTTAGGCAACCATTAGCCTTTATAATGAAGAAAAGAATGTCTATAATTAAATGAGATGGAAAGGAGTGGGAGTTTGCCACGTTATGTAGCTAAAGTTCAATATGATGGAAGTCACTATCACGGTTATCAAATTCAAAAAAATGGTATATCTATTCAAGAGAAAATTGAAAATGCCTTGCTTCTTATTGCTAAAAAAAGCCCAGAAAACCCTATTAAAATTATAGGTTCCGGTCGAACAGATGCAGGGGTTCATGCCATGGGGCAAGTGATCCATTTTGATTTTCCTGCTTCGATTCCGGCTATCAATCTTTTGCGTGCTTTGAATTCTATTCTTGAAAAAGACATTCGTATTATTCAATGTAACCAGACGAAGATAGATTTTCATGCCCGCTACCATGCTATTGGAAAGTCCTATCGCTATCGCGTGGATACTCAAGCTTTCCCAGATCCTTTTAAACGAAATTTTACCACTCACCATGGTTATCCTTTTGAAATTGAGCGCATTCAAGAAGGTTTAGCTTATCTACAAGGAGAACACGATTTCACAAGTTTTTGCTCTACTAAAACAGATAAAGAGAATAAAGTGAGAAACTTATATGAAGTAAAGGCTAATCTAGATATTCCTAATCAAGAGTTAGTTTTTGATTTTAAAGGGAACGGATTTTTATACAATATGATCCGTATTATTGTGGGAACTTCCCTTCAAATAGGTGACGGCCTTAAAGAACCTATCGAGATGCAACGACTTCTAGATATAAAAGATCGCAACCAGGCAGGTCCTACAGCGCCTCCACAAGGTTTATATTTAATGCATGTAGAATATGAGGAGGATCCTTTTGAGTAAGATAAAAAAAACAAGTGACTGGCAGGTTCGTCGAGTAGAATTAAAAGATATCGATAAGTTGCAAGCCATTTATGATCAAGCACGTCGATTTCAATTGGCTACTGGTAATCTCAATCAATGGATTGATGGCTATCCTGGCAGAGAGGTCATTCTAAATGATTATCGTTCAGCACATTCTTATATAGTAGAAGATAGGCTCGATCATGAAATTTTAGCAGTGATGGCTTTGCTAGCAGGTGAAGACCCTACTTATAAAAACATTCAGGGACAGTGGCTGAATGATGAAGAGTATGTGACTATTCATCGACTAGCATCTTTACCATCAGCAAAAGGTAGTGGGCAAGCATTATTAGACTGGACCTTGGAACATTATTCGAATATCAGAATTGACACACATGAGGAAAATCAACCAATGAAACATATTTTAGCAAAGCTAGGATTTCAGTTTTGTGGCATTATTTTTTTAGAAAATGGCGATCCTAGAGATGCTTACCAATATTACAGAAAGAAGGAGAATCCATGTTAAAAGACTTTGATTTTGAAAAAATTGACCAACGCTTTGATAACTATAAAAGATCAGAGTTGGGTGAAAGGCTCGATCAATTACAACGAACAGTTAAAGGACTTGAAATTCCAGTTTTAATTTTAATTGATGGCTGGGAATCGGCAGGTAAAGGCTATGTGATCAACGATTTAACGCGTGAACTCGATCCACGTTATGTGAGAGTAGAAGTCTTTGACAAGGCCAATCAAATGGAAAAAGCGCATCCTTCTGTTTGGCGTTTTTGGCAAAAAATTCCCTCTAATCAAGAAATAGTTGTCTATGATCGTTCCTTTTACTATCAAGTCTTTAATCATGATCAAAAAAATGATGAAAAACTAGAGCAGCGTGTTCGTGAATTAACAGAACTAGATAGTACTTTGATAAATAACGGTATGATTGTTATTAAGTTTTTCATAAATATAACGGAAAAAACACAAAAAAAACGCATCAAGAAACTTGAAGAGACAGTTGAAGGAAAGCATTTGTTATCTGAGGTAGACTATGAACAAAATAAAAACTACCAAGACCACCAAGACTGGTTTGAAAAGATTCTTACCCAAACTAATAATAAACGATCACCTTGGCATATCGTTGCAGCTGAGGACAAAAAGTATGCTTCTAAAATGGTCTTAGGGACGGTAATTGATGAAATTCATCGTGGTATAGAACGGATCGTTCAGTGCCGGACTAGGGATGAAGCGATTAAAAGAGATCGTGATCAGGTTTACGATGTTCTTGACCAATTTGACTTAAGTAAGAGTCTTTCAAAAGATGATTACCACAAGGAGTTAGCTGACTTACAAGAGCAAGCGGCTAAATTGGTTTACCAATGCTATGATCAGAAAATCCCCATTGTTTTAGCCTTTGAAGGAATGGATGCAGCTGGTAAAGGTGGGGCAATTAAGCGGTTGACCCGGCACATTGATCCTCGTTCTTATAAAATATTTGGAATTAACGCACCAGACCCTATAGAAGAAAAATTTCATTATTTATGGCGTTTTCAAAAAGAAATGCCCGAAGATGGTCAGATGGTTATTTTTGATCGTTCTTGGTATGGGCGGGTCTTAGTTGAGAGGGTAGAAAATTTCACCCCTGAAAGAGATTGGGAACGCGCTTATGAAGAAATTAATCAAATGGAAAGAACCTTGGCCGACCACGGCACGGCTGTCATGAAGTTTTTCTTATATATTGATAGTCAAGAGCAATATGAAAGATTTGAAGATCGGATAGAAGATCCAGCCAAAAACTATAAAATAACAGCTGAAGATTGGCGCAATCGTGAGAAAATGCCACAATATTTAGAGGCTATGAATGAAATGTTGGTTCGCACAGATACCGAATATGCTCCTTGGTATATCGTAGCCAGCAATGATAAACGCTATGCCCGTATTCAAGTCTTGAAACACTTCATTGAGCACTTAGAAAAAATAATAGCTAAATAAAAGCAACTCTGAATGATACCTACCCTTTGACTGTTTATCCAGCAAAAGTGGTAGGTATCATCTATGAGTTGCTTTCGTTTTATTTTAAGTGTTTACGAAGCATATCGTGCTTAGCAACAGGTTGACTGACTTTCATAGTAACAATTTGCATAGCGTGAGGAGCCACTTCGATTTCAGCTCCTGTGTCATCCCACATTTGATCTAATGTTTCTTGATGACGGCGCATGCCAGGACCATAAAATTCAATGGTTTCACCAACTTTAAAGTTATTGCGTTGTTGAATAGTAGCGATGGTTGTATCAGGGTCATAATCTAAAACTTCCCCTATAAAGGAATACTCTGGTCGACGTCGACGCTTGCCAAACAATTGCTCTTTTTCACTTGGTGCGTCGTAATAAAAGCCAGTTGAAAGCTCACGTTGAGCAATTTTCCATAATTCATCAGACCATTCTTTTTTTACTTCATAATTTTTAGGATCAGCAAAGAAGCTATCAATAGCCTTACGATAAACGTTAACAACGGTTGAGATATAATGGATGGATTTCATACGGCCTTCAATTTTCAGCGAATCAATCCCTGCCTCAATGATTTCAGGGATATGGTCTAACATCCCCATATCAACAGCTGACATCGAGAAAGGTTCTTTAATACCCGGTTCACCTGCCCCCACCATTACTTTTTGGTCCAACTCAGGCAGTTCGAATAAGCCATAGTGCCAACGACAAGATTGACAACAGCCGCCTCGATTAGCGTCACGATTAGCCATATGGTTGGAGAGAGTACAACGACCGGAATAAGATATACACATAGCACCATGAATAAAAGCTTCGATTTCTACATCCGTATTAGCACGGATTTCTTTAATTTCTGCCATAGAGACCTCACGTCCTAAAACGCAACGTGTCAGTCCGGCTTCCTGCCAAAAGTTCAAGGTTTCATAATTGACAGCTGATTGCTGGGTGGAAAGGTGAATGTCTAGTCCCGGAGCTTCACTGGCACATATTTGCATAAGAGTTGGATCAGACACAATGACCGCATCAATGCCAATATCCCTTACTTGCCGGAAAAAATCACCAGCACCTATCTCATCATTTTCATGAGTAACCATATTAGCAGCGACATATACCTTCGCATCTCTTGCATGGGCAAAAGCGACTCCCTCAGCCATATCCTCAAAAGAAAAATTACCGGCTCTTTTACGAAGTCCGTAATCATTACCGCCAATATATACTGCATCTGCTCCATAGTGAATCGCAGTTTTTAGTTTTTCGAGCGTTCCTGCGGGTGCTAATAATTCTGGTTTTTTAAAAGTTAAGTTTTCCATAAGCGCCTCCTATTGTACCTGGTCTGCTTCATATAAGAAGAAACCTGTACCCAATTCCCGATTTTTAGTGTGATATTGTTCAATCGCTACACGATGTAGTTTTAGTCCTTCTAAAGTCACTTGGTCTTGTTCAATTAATTCCTTCACACGTATAAAATGTCTTGCGACTTGTTTGAACGCTTCTTCGGGTGTAAATAATCCATCTAAATACCAATGCGTTTGTTGAACATTTGCTAAATCGGGTAAATATTCAATTAAATTTAAATCTTTATTGGCAAAGATATGTGTACCGTGTTGATCGGTGTAGATCGAATAATGGCTATCCTTTTTATTAGGCTCAGACAAGAAAAGATCACGATCGGTTAACTCCTCAACATCCTTATGAATATAGTTAAAGTAATTATTCAATAAGCGTCTTCGACTTTGATGAATACAAGTAGAGCCATAGACTTGATAAACAAGAGGAATTTGACTTTCAGCTAACATATCCTTTAATTCAACAAATGGCACTTCACTTGCGACAAAGGCTCTCTTTGCGCCATATTTGGCCCAAAAATTTACTTGACCGGATGAGGTCATTAAAACAGAAGCATTATAAATATATGGTAAGTAGAGGTCTTCATCTTTAAGAATTTGAATTAAGCCAGTATCGCCAACCATAATTTGGTCTGCACCGATTTCTTTGATCTTCTTTAGAAAAGATCGTGCTTGCTTAATTTGTTCATTATGCAAAATAGCATTCATGGCAATGATGACTTCTTTTTTGTATTGGTGGGCGTAATCGATAACCTCTTTCATTTCGTCAAACGAGAAATAAGCCGGCAAGCGCAAACCAAATACTTCCTCACCAATAACAACTTGATCGATCCCAAGATCGATTAGTTTTTTGGCTTGTCCTATCGATTCAGCTGTTGCAATCAACTTGATCATTAGAACCCTTCTTTCTAATCGTTATTTTATTCATCTATCAATTATATACGAGTAAACAGAGATAATAAACAGCATTTTAATACACAGTAACTTTTTCACAAACTAAATAATATTGGAAACGGAATCAAAATTCATGTTATAATATCAGTGTCGCTAATTATTTATTTCCTATTTGAAATAGGAAAAGAAGGGTGGTGAACGAATGGCAAATTTAATTGAGACAGTTAACGAATTAGAGGCATTAAGTGCTGAAAAAGTTGCTGATTATCAAAAAAAATTGCAAGAAATGCAAGAAAACTTTGAAGATCAAAAACTCACATTTAAAAGGCAGGTTGATTCGGAATTCGCTCAATTTAAACAAACGACTAAAGAAAAATATAATCATCAATTTCTTGAGGTTGAAAATGACTTAAGAAATGAAAATCAATTGTCGGTTGTTCAAATTGAATCCGATATTGCTAACCGCCGTGAGGATTTGACGCAAAAAATTGCTGAAAAGGTGGTGAAAGAAATATGGCAATAGCTAAAATGGCTAAGGTTTTAGCAATTGTTGAGAAAGAAAATCGTGACGACTTGATGCAGGCATTTCAAAAAATGCAAAACATTCAAGTGAAGACAATTAACTCTGAATTGTTGGACCAAGAGCCAAAAATGGAATCAAAACAACTGACAGAATATCTCGATCAGTTAGAAAATGTCCGATCAGCAAAAAAATATTTAGAAAGTTATCTAACAGCTGAATCCTTTAAAGACAAGTATCTAACGCCATTACCAGAAATGAGTATGGCTGAAATTGAAGAAAGTCAAATGGATGAGCAAGCCAAGAAGATTACTGATAAAGTATGGGAAAAGAAAAAGATGCTAGAAGAAATTGATTCCCAAATTCAAATTTGCGAGAATGAAGCCGATTTTTATCATAAGTGGCGCAATCTAAAAGCACTTCCAGATTACGCTAAAGATTATCGCTATACACGCTTGTTATTAGGGACAATTCCTCAAACAGCGGATAATGAATATTACAATGCTTTGAAAGAAGAAGACCGAATTGCACTGGAAGAGGTCTATCAGTCTAAAGAAGAAATTGGCCTGGCAGTTGCTTTTGATAAGGATGATGCCTTCGAAGTGAATCAATTTCTTAATCAAAACCGCTTCCAGATCTTAGATTATCGCTTCAAAGACCTTCCGGTTAAACTGCTAGAAGAATCCCATATAGAAGCGGAAAACTTAAGAAACAAAGCCAGAGATCTAAGAAAAGAATTGGGAAGTTTCAGACAAGAATATAACCAATTAAAAATCGCTGAAGAAGTTTTTTATGCCAAAGTAGAAAGACAAAAAGCAACAGAATTAGGATTAAACAAAGGGGAGTTGTTCGCTCTAGAAGGTTGGATTGAAGAGCAACAAGCTCAAGCAAGCTTAGAAGAAGTTATAAAAGCGCTAAATGGAGAAGTTTATTTAGACTATGTGACACCAACTGAAGAAGAAAGCGAAGAAGTACCCATTCAATTAAAAAATCACCCTTTGGTTGAACCTTTTGAAACAGTTACTTCAATGTATGGTCTACCTGGATATAAGGGGTTTGACCCGACATCCTCTTTAACGCCTTATTATTGGACATTCTTTGGAATGATGATTGCCGATTTAGGTTATGGAATTTTACTCTGGTTAGGAACCTTTATCCCATTAAAATTCTTTACGATCGATAAAGGGATGAAAAAAAACATACGTTTCTTCCATCTCTTATCATATGCTGTTTTGCTATGGGGCTTAATTTACGGGTCGTTTTTTGGTGAATCCTTGCCTTTCAAGTTGCTATCACCTACTGAAGACGTCATTCAGGTATTGGCCTTGTCGATTGGTTTAGGATTTATCCAAATCATTCATGGACTCATCCTAAACACACTCCTAAATTGGGAAAGTAATCGATTAGATGCAATTAAGGATGGACTATCATGGATTATCATGCTATTTGGCTTTTTAATTGCAGTCCTTGGACCAATGTTATTAAACATTGAAAGTCTACAACAATTAGGCCTATATTTAGCTGGGTTTGCAGCCATAACAATTTTGGTAGTAGCTATTATTAAAAGTAAAAATAAATTTGCCGGTTTCGGAGCCGGTTTATACGATTTGTATGGCATCTCTTCTTATTTAGGAGATTTAGTATCGTATAGTCGACTAATGGCCCTTGGTATAGCTGGAGGATCAATTGCCTTAGCCTTTAATATTTTGGTGGCATATTTACCTCCTGCAGCAAGATTTTCAGTGGGTATTCTATTAATCATTGCTTTACAGTTATTTAACTTTGGCTTAACGGTCTTAAGTGCTTATGTTCACTCTGCACGTTTAATCTTCGTTGAGTTCTTCGGTAAATTCTATGAAGCTGGGGGTCAAGCCTTTGCCCCATTAAAATACTTAGGCAAATACATTAATATTAAATAAATTTACTAGGAGGTAATATAATGGAATTTTTACAAGAATATGGTGGTTATTTATTCGCCGTTTTAGGGATAGCAGTGGCAGTTATTTTCTCAGGTTTTGGTTCAGCTAATGGGGTTGGTACTGCAGGTACATCCGCTGCAGCTTTAACTAAAGATCAACCTGAAAAATTCGTTCAATCTTTAATCTTACAGTTACTACCAGGTACACAAGGCCTTTATGGATTTGCGATTGGCTTCTTAATTTTCTTACAGTTACAACAAGGCATGGAACTACAAACAGGACTTAATCTATTAATTGCTGCTATGCCTGTTGGTTTTGTAGGTTGGGTATCAGGTATTCACCAAGGTAAAGTAGCTGCAGCAGGTATGCAGATTTTGGCTAAACGTCCTGAAAAAGTTATTAATGCAATTATTTATTCAGTAATGGTTGAAACTTATGCAATTTTAGCATTCGTATTCTCATTCTTACTTGTTCAAGGATAGGAGGTCAAACTTGTGGGAAACATTGAAACTTTACAAAATAAAATCTTAGGGAAAGTTCAAGCCACAGGTGAAGCACAAGTTCAAGATCTTCAAAATGAGTTGTCCCAAGCAATGGACGATTACAAAAATCGGATTAATAAACAATTTGAGCATGATAAAGAAAACTTTATTCGTAAGCAAGAGCAACAATTTGAAATTCGTAAGCAATCATTGGCTAATGAATTGCGCAACTCACAGCTTACTCATAAGCAAAAATTATTAGAAGAAATTATCCAAGACGTTCCTGAAGAAATAAACCATTCGATAGCTAATAATTTGGGTCAAATGATTCAAGCGGCAATGCAAAAGTTGGATTCAAATCAAGCTTTTGAACTAAGAATCGGTGAAAAATCACGTCAATTTATTTCTGATGATCAAGCGAATAAATTTCATGCAGATTATAATATGATGCAATGGGGCGAAAACGTTGCGGATAAATCTGGTTTTATTCTTACCCAAAAAGGGATGAATATGAATTATTTATTTGAAGATATTATTAATGAACTGAAGCCTCAACTGCTTATTGAACTTGAAAAACAACTGAAAGCATAAGGGGGGCTTATAATGAAAGAATTAGAGTATGCTGGTTTAAATACGACCCTGCGCCTCTATGAAGCTCAACTTCTCAGTCAATCAGACTATGAAACGTTATTACAAATGGACCATTCTGATGCTGTTTTAGACTACTTAGGTAAGACGGCTTATTCTATTCCGGAGGAAGTGCGTTTAAATCGTAGTTTTGAGCCAATCATTCAACAACGTTTGGTTTATGTATATGAAGAATTACTTGAGGCATCACCTGATAGGCGTATAATCGAAATCTTCTCATTAAGATATACTTATCATAATTTGAAGCTTTTAATTAAAGAAAAATATCTGGATGAAGATTTGTCTCATTTGTACATTCCGATTGGCAGTTTTTCAAAAGAGGAACTTGCTCAAGTTGTGTCTACAAAAGGACAAAATGAAGACCTTCATCCTGTATTAGAAGAAGCTGTCTATGACGCTATCACAGCAGTAGAAGACACAGGCGATACCCATTCGATTGATGTCATTTTGGATACAGCCTATCTAAGACATATCCGATCTCATGCCGATGCAATGAAGCATGAAGAACTCAGTCGATTTGTAAAAATGAAAATTGATTTTCAAAATTTATTAACTTTTGTCCGTGCTTTTAAACAAGGTCAAAGTACATCATTTATTTTCACCTCTTTATCAAGTCAAGGGGCAGTGAGTCGTGATGATATCATTGAAAATTGGCGAGAAAAAGATTTGAACGGTTTAGTTGAAACTTATCAAACAGCTGAATACATGATTAATTTAGACCCTGTTTGGGATCAATTGAATGATGAAAAGGTCAACCCAACTGAACTAAATGCTTTAATTCAAGGCGAGTTTAGTCGGATTTTAAGATCATTCTCATTTGATGCCTTCGGGCCGATGCCAGTACTTACTTATCTATATTTCTTGGAAAATGAGAGTGACAACGTACGTCTCATCTTAATTGGGAAAGAAAATAATTTAGACAATCAACTAATTAAAGAAAGGATGCGACCTATTCATGGCATATAAAATAGCAGTAATCGGTAACCGTGACGTCGTATTAGCCTTTAAACTATTAGGATTTGAAGTCTATCCAGCAAGTAGTGGCGAGGAAGCTAGAAAAATTCTACACGATTTAAAAGAAGAAAATATTGGTGTCGTATTATTGACAGAAAATCTAGCTCATGAAATACCCGATACGATTAGTCACTTTGACACTTTACCAACCCCTGCGGTTATTCTAATTCCAACTCATAAAGGATCTCTTGGAATAGGTAAAGCCAAAGTCAATGACAACGTTGAAAAAGCAATCGGACAGAACATATTATAAAAGGAGGAAAAAAATGACAACTGGAATTATTCAAGAAATTTCAGGACCTTTAGTGAAGGCTAAAGGAATGAAAGACTCCTCAATTCGTGAAATTGTTTTGGTTGGAGAAATGCAACTTACTGGCGAAATTATTGAAATGCACCAAGACGTTGCATCCATTCAAGTATACGAAGAGACCTCGATGTTGAAACCGGGCGAAATCGTAAGACCTACAGGACATCCTCTTTCAGTTGAATTAGGACCAGGTCTATTAACCAAGATGTTTGATGGGATTCAAAGACCATTAGAAGATTTCATGCAAAAAACAGAGAGTAATTTTTTAGTAAGAGGAAGTAACATTGATGTTTTAGATCGAGACAAGGTTTGGGAATTTGAAGCCCGTAAAGCAGTGGGTGACCATGTGGTAGCTGGCGATATTATTGGGGTCGTTCAAGAAACCAAAATTATTGAGCACCGCATTATGGTTCCTGTTGGCATTGAAGGAACAATTAAATCCATCGAATCTGGCTCTTTCAAAATTGAAGATACCGTTTGTGTGGTTGAAACAGAATCAGGCGAACATGAATTAAATATGGTTCAAAAATGGCCGGTTCGTTTGGGACGCCCTTATAAAGCTAAATCAACTCCCAAAGCACCACTAAAGACAGGACAACGTGTAATTGATACATTCTTCCCAATCACTAAGGGTGGGGTAGCTGCTGTTCCTGGACCTTTCGGGGCTGGAAAAACGGTCGTTCAGCACCAAATCGCTAAGTATGCTGATGTTGACGTAGTGGTTTACGTAGGATGTGGTGAACGTGGAAATGAGATGACGGACGTTATTAACGAGTTTCCAGAATTAATTGATCCTAAAACGGGCGAGTCTATCATGCAACGTACTATTTTAATTGCTAACACTTCCAATATGCCGGTGGCGGCTCGTGAAGCTTCAATCTATACAGGTATCACTATTGCGGAATACTTCCGTGATATGGGCTATTCAGTGGCCATCATGGCGGATTCTACTTCACGTTGGGCAGAAGCATTACGTGAAATGTCAGGACGTATGGAAGAGATGCCAGGGGATGAAGGTTATCCAGCTTATTTAGGTTCACGTATTGCAGAATACTATGAGCGTGCCGGCTTGGTCCAAGTATTGGGATCAGATGAGCGCGTTGGTTCAGTTTCTGCCATTGGAGCGGTTTCACCTCCAGGTGGGGATACTTCAGAACCCGTTACCCAAAATACTTTACGTATCGTAAAAGTATTCTGGAGTTTAGATTCTAAACTTTCACAACAACGTCACTTCCCAGCTATTAACTGGCTAGATTCTTATTCTCAATATTCAACCGATGTTCAAGCACATAATGATGAACACATTGACCCAAGTTGGGGTGAGAAAGTACGTCATTGCTTATCACTTCTTCAAGAAGAATCAAGCTTGCAAGAAATTGTTCGTTTGGTTGGTTTAGATTCACTTTCTGAAAAAGATAAATTAACGCTTGCCATCGCAGGGATGATTCGTGAAGACTTCTTACAACAAAATGCTTTTGACGATGTTGATACGACAACCTCTGAAGAAAAACAATTGAAATTATTGAATTTAATTATTGATTTTGAAATTGAGGCAAGAGAAGCAATGAAACTGGGTGCTTACTATAATGAAATTATGGAAGGTACTCAAGAAGTTCGTGAGCAAATTGCTCGAGCTAAATTTATTCCAGAAGAAGAAATTCACCGCTTGGATGAGATTGATCAGCAAATTGCTACCTACATGAAACAAGTATTAGAACAAGGAGGTGGAGCAAATGCTTAAGGAATATACAAATATTTCTGACCTATATGGTCCTTTGATGATTGTAGATGGCGTCGAAGATATAGCCTATGACGAACTAGTTGAAATTGAGCTCCACGATGGTGAAATTCGTATGGGTCAGGTGTTAGAAGCTAAAGAGGGTAAAGCCGTTGTTCAAATCTATGGTGGTACTTCTTCAATGAAGCTATCCAATATTAAAGCGCGTTTTAAAGGCAAGCCCTTAGAATTTGCTTTATCCGAAGATATTGTGGGACGCATCTTTGACGGTATGGGTAATGTGATGGATGGCGGACCGCAAATCATTCCTGAAAAGTTTGCTGATATCAATGGTCAAGCGATTAACCCAATGGCGCGTGACTATCCGGATGAATTTATTCAAACAGGTATTTCAACCATCGACCATTTGAATACACTGGTTCGTGGACAAAAACTACCCGTTTTCTCTGGTTCTGGTTTGCCGCATAAAGAGTTAGCAGCCCAAATTGCACGTCAAGCAACTGTTTTAAATTCTGATGAAAATTTTGCAGTTGTCTTTGCAGCCATGGGAATTACTTATGATGAGGCTGAATACTTTATGGATTCTTTCCGTGAAACCGGAGCAATCGATCGTTCAGTAATGTTTGTTAACCTAGCTAATGACCCAGCAATTGAGCGGTTAGCGACTCCAAAAATCGCCTTAACTGCTGCCGAATACTTGGCTTTTGAAAAAGATATGCACGTTTTAGTTATCATGACAGACATGACGAACTATTGTGAGGCCTTACGTGAAGTGTCAGCAGCCCGTCGTGAGGTACCAGGCCGTCGTGGCTATCCAGGTTACTTATATACCAACCTATCTACACTCTATGAACGCGCAGGACGTTTAGTAGGATCTAAGGGATCGGTTACTCAAATCCCAATTCTTACCATGCCTGAAGATGATATTACTCATCCAATCCCTGACTTAACCGGTTATATTACTGAAGGACAGATCATCTTAGACCGTTCATTAGATAACCAAGGTATTAAGCCGCCTATTAATGTACTTCCTTCCTTATCGCGTTTGAAGGATAAGGGAACCGGTGAAGGAAAAACACGTGAAGATCATGCACCGACAATGAACCAGCTATTTGCAGCTTATGCCAAAGGTAAAGAAGCAAAAGAATTAGCGATTGTATTGGGTGAGTCAGCCCTTTCAGATATCGATAAACAGTATGTTAAATTTACTGATGAATTCGAGAAACGCTATGTTAACCAAGGCTTTGATAAGAACCGTGACATCTTTGAGTCGCTTGATATTGCCTGGGACTTATTAAAGATTTTACCGAAGAGCGAATTGAAACGGATCAAGGATCCAATGATCGAGCAATACTTACCGAAAGGAGAGTAATGCACTATGGCAAACGTATTAGGGGTAAAGCCCACCCGGATGGAGCTGTCAGCTTTAAAGAGTACGCACGCACTGGCTAGTCGCGGGCATAAGTTACTTAAAGATAAGCAAGATGAATTGATGCGCCATTTTATTGATTTGATTCGTAAAAACAATGAACTAAGAGATCAAGTGGAAGCAGAACTTTCAAATGCCTTACAATCATTTGTATTAGCGAAGTCTTTAATGAGCGATCATTTTATTGAAGAGATAGCGGCCATTTCAGGTGAAAACATTGATCTTTCAATTGACCTTAAAAATATTATGAGTGTCAATGTTCCTAAAATGGATTTTAATTTAGATGATGATATTGATGATGAGCCTTTACGCTATGGTTATTTGAATTCCAATGCGGAATTAGATGAAGCTTTAGAAGGTTTAAGGTCCATTTTGCCCAAGTTATTAGATTTAGTCGAAATTGAAAAGACTTGTCAGCTTTTAGCCGATGAAATCGAAAAAACAAGAAGACGTGTTAACGCTCTTGAATATCGAATGATTCCGGATACCGAAGAGACAATCAACTATATTTCAATGAAGTTAGAAGAAAATGAGCGAGCAAGTATCACTCGTATGATGAAGGTTAAAGATCTATAATTAGTAGAAAGATTAATAAATTAGTCTTATGAAAAAATGGCTCTTTGTCAAATAGGGTTGATGAGTAGGTGAGGTAACCGACTGGTTACTTCA
>NZ_JBNUPM010000004.1:0-105572 GCF_050409425.1 Facklamia sp. P13064
CTCGAGGAAAAAGATGAGAATAGAAATTCTCACTTTTTCCTCGAGTTCACCAAGCCAAGCGCGGTAGTTTTATCCCGCAAATTTTTAAAATTTCAGGACATTTTCATTTACGGTTGACACAATAAATAGTTTTTAAAAAGTAATAAGGGCGAAAAATTTTACTCTCTCACCCTGTTTTTCGTCCCAAATATTATATAGTTTTAGTACAAACTTACTCTAACTCATCATCTTCTTTATCTTCTGTTTCCAACGACTCATCTAGTTCATTTTCACTTTCCTCTGCCTCTGAAAAGAAATCATCATCTTCCTCCTCAAAATCTTCAAGCTCCTTATCTTCCTTTTTTTTAATAACCTTGAAATAATATCCTGCTCCTAATGCTCCTACTATTACAAGAGCAAGGATTAAGTATGTTCCTGTATTGCTACTTTCTTCTTTTTTCACAGGCTTAGGTTCTTCTTTTGCCGGTTCTTCCTTTGTAATTTCTTGTTTTGGTTCTTCTTTCTTCTCAACCATATTAAGGAGATCATCTTCAGATACTTCTGTTAAAAGCATCACATTTTCGCTATCCTCATCATGGTTAATAATTAAGTGAAAAGTTTTACCATTTTTAGTTGTAAAGGTAACAAACTGTCTTGCATCTGCTGAATACATATGGCTTAAATTATTTTCTTCACTTTCATTATGGTGAATTGGGTAGTCATTGTTCGCATTATCCTTATTCTCAGTAACAGTTCCTCTTGCCTTTGATGGAGCTGAAGCAACTCCTTTATTGGTATTTACATTTTTATTTGAATCATCCATCTGTGAACTATTACTACTATTATTGGAAGGCTGTTTTGGTGTCAGCTTATTTGGATAACGAATTTCTTTTTCTTTATCATTGCTTTTTCCGGTATTTATATCCTTTGTATTACTTTTTCTACTATCCTGTGGCAATGAATCTTTTTTGATATCTCTTACAGATGTTTGTGGTAAATCTCCTGTTTTTAATTTGATTTGTGAAGTAGGACTAACTGGAGTTTCAACTAATTTATGCGAAATAGGAGTTTTTCCAAGCTCATTCATCTTTTTATCAAGCTCCTTAATCTTCTCAATTAGTTTATCCATCTCTTTTTTCATATCTTGTGATAAGTTTTTATCTTCCTTGCCTTTATCAAGTTTTTCTTTCAGGCTATCTATTCTTTCTTAAAGCTCTTTAATTTTCTCTTTTTGCTTATCGTTTAATTTATCCTTATCCTTAGTTTCCTTGTTTAATTTATCAAGTTTTTCTTGAAGAACTTTAGATTCCTTTTCTATTTTGGAAATATCATTCTTAGTAATTTCTGTTTGAGTTTCCTTATTCTCCGTCTTTGTATTTTCTGTCTGAGTCTGAGCATTACTTTCAGATTTTTTTACTATTCTGATAATACTATCATTACCATCACCTTTTACTGTATAGCTCACGAAATCATCGTTAAAACTCATATTATCATCAAGCATTTCAAGATCAGAAGAATCTATCACCTGTTTTTTTTCAAATAAAGCTATATATTCCTTATATACCTTTCCATCTTGGTATTGATATTTCACTTTTACTTCACTTTTTGTCTGACTCTCTTGATCCTTGGTATCAGTATTTTCTGTTTGAGATGATGTATTAGTTACCCTCGTATATAAATCCTCTAAAGGATATTCAATAAAAGCTACCCCTGTATAATATCTATTCCATGTTTCAATAATTAGTTTATCTTCAGAAATTTTTATATCTTTTACATTGTTGATATTAGGATTTGCATTAAGAACATTTTGCTTAATACGCTCAATTGTTTCAGGTTTTAGATCCCCACTATAATCTATCTTTTCTTTTATTACATTTCGGTTTAATTTATAAATATGTGCTTCAATTTCATAGACAAATTCATCTTCTTTATTCACATATCTTTTTTTTACTGCACTATTTTTTTTTTACAAAACCTATATAATAATCTCTAAAATATTTTTCACCCTCCAAGCTTATAAATTGTCCAAATCCATGACTAGCACTTATATCATGAGGGTAGCTTTTTTGACTGATATAGTCTAATTCATAAAGAGCATGAAATGGATTTTCCTTATTCATATTTTTTGTGTAAACACTTCACTAAATACAAGATCATCTCCTCCACTTTGATTTGAAATCCAATGTTTCATTAGAAATTTAAATTCTAACTCTTTATTACTATTTCTGTAAAAATGTTTGGAAAATTCATAGTTTAAACTTTTATATAAATTGCAAATAGAACTTAGCCACCTAGAACAAAGTAGGCCTCGCTCATGAGAAGTGTGAGTTCAATGATCCATGTAGCTGTTTAATCTTTCTGTGAGGGCTTGATAAGGAGCTGAGCCATGGTAGCCTGATGGGCTGAGCGGTTTATCTGGCGTTTAGGCTAGGAAACCATGGCGAAGGAGGCTCCTTGTCAAGCCATCACGTCAAGCTGTTTTCTGTTCATTCTTCCACGCCTTAACAAACACTTCGTGAGCCGTGGCGTAACCTAATAGCTTCCGGGGCCTGTCATTCATCCATTGTTGAATGCGATCAATATCTACCTGTGTATACCTAGCTAAAGACTCCCCTTTTGGTATATAGCGTCGAACGAGACGGTGTTGGTTTTCACTGGTGCCACGCTCCCAAGATGAGTAAGGGTGAGCGAAGTAGACCTCAGCTACAGAGGAGACAGCTTTTGTGAGTGAACTGAACTCTGAACCGTTATCACTTGTGAGAGTCTTAAAGAGTCGCTCAGCTTTATCTCCCAGCGAGTTCTTGAGTTGAGTGATCGCTTGATGAACGGCCTGACTGGTCTGATTCTTAATCAAAATAAGCCACTCAAAGCGTGAGTGACGCTCAACTAACGTCAATAAGGCAGGTCCCTCTTCACCATGTGGACCTACCACAGTATCGATTTCCCAGTGTCCCCATTCCTCACGATCTTCCACTTTCTGGGGACGTTCTTCAACCGATTTGCCCAGGATTTTGCGGCGTCTGGGTCCAGGTTCAAAAGCCTTGCGCGGTTTGCGTGACACCTTTTCAGGTAAATCACTATTCTTCGTTCGCATGAGCCCCGCATTGATCCAGTTATAAAGCGTTTTTGTGCAAGGAATCAGCTCCTCACAGAACAATTCATGACGTTTAGCGTAACCAACAACCGCATCAGGGCTCCACCTCTCACTGAGTAGCCTTTCATCCGCCCAATCGATGAAGTCCTTACTATTGAGCCACTTAGGTTGTCGTCCCGTTCCCTCGTGCAAGTGGTCATACGCCGCTTGTCCCGCAGCAGCACTATAAACCTCAGAAAAGTAGATGTATGCCTTTGCGTTCGAGGATTGTTTACGTTTTTGAGTAACCTTCCCGCGTTTCACTTCAGTATGAATGGTCTGAGGTGAACGCCCAAGTAATCGGGCGATTGCTCGGTTTGAGCCATGTGGAGTCTGCTATTCTATGTTTGTGTTGTTACTACATAGATTAGCAGACTCACTGGCTCTTTTTCTATTTTAAATGGCTAAGTTCATTTTACAATTCTCCATCACATTTAATTTTTAAAACTTAATCTATATTTATAAATATAATGAAAGAAACAACCGAGGACAATTAATCCGCGGTTGTTTTTTATTTAATATTTCTTCTGTATTTTCTAAAATATTCTATAGCCACACCCAAGCCATACCCATATTTATAGCTAAAACATCTCTTCATATACTTACAATGTATAAGCTTTTAAAGCCGGAATATTCATAACAAAAACTAATGAATTTTATAACTTCATGAGGTCATCTTTACTTTTTAATATTCAACAATAAAGTCTTAAGCGCTTAATAAACTATAAGAGTGGAAGTTTAAATTTTGTATTGATTCTAGAAACTTCTAACTGGCTATTTTATATCAGAATAGTACATTAGTTACATGAAATTTTACATCAATCAAAAACATTTTATCATCAATTTTTTTAGGTGATCTCTTTCTAAAATCCACCCAAATTTGTCAAAAATTTAACCTAACTTATATAAAAATTAACCCCCTATAAAAAGATTCTTAAACGTTTTGAACGTCAAGGAAACTATTCTTATAATATTCTCTATTTTGCTTTTTCCAACTAAACCACACACTCCACATGTAATTTTTAGGTAATTGGTCATTAAAAACACAGCCTTATAAAGACTATTATATCAACATTATTTAAGGTATTATATCATTTTAAAGCACTCTCTAAATAATAGTTAGGCTGTTTTCCTTTCTAATGTTTTTGTTATTAAGATTTTCATAGTCATTACATTCACTCATAACGATTTCAAAAAGGGTAACTATATATTTCTTTGACCCTATCGAAAAGAAAACGATAATCATCCCTTTCACTTCATAAAACTTTATCTATAACTTACTAAACTAAGTCTAAAAAATCATAGACATGATCTGGCAATAAGATTGCACCCTCTCTTTTATTATATAGATCTTGCAATTCTTGATTTACATTCTCTTTGTTAAAGTCTTGTCCAATACTTGGATTCCATTCGCATAACCTTTTAAATTCTTTGCTATCGGGTGTTTTTGATAACTCACGAAGATTCTCTAGTCCTCCAACACCACCACAATCTTCGGGAATATTCTCACCTTTAGAAGCAACCACCTGAGGAAAAATGCCCCCATTAGCTACATCTTCTTTCATCAAAGTAATCTTAAATTCCCAATTATCTCCAAAATCATAGGTATAATTGATTGAACTATATTCATATAAATATGGGAGAACAAGTGTTTTTTCAGCGTCTTTTTTTATAAGGTTAGCTATTGCATCACTAAAATCATAATCACGGTTAATCTCTAAATCAATCTCTAATTGAGTACCATATTTTTGGAAACTAAATAAATGTCTATCTTCCAAACCAAAAGCACATTGAATAAAGCAATGTAACTCAAAAAAGGTCGTCCTATCTGGCACAATCATATTTCTCCAAATAGCAGGATTCTTAATCCCTACCAACTGTACTTTTAACTGAATCATCATCATCTCTCCCTTTCTTTTACTAAGTCTTTTTAAACTGTAGTTAAAATCCTGCAATTACATAGTTACTTATTTCATAGTGCATTATTATAAGATTAACTACCTTTACTAAAGAAAACGTTCTAGTGAGTCTGCTAATCTATGAAGTATCGACACAAATTTAAAAAGAAAGACTCATTTTTATGGATGTAACAAAGCGGTTCTTATAATCCAGATGTTTAATCTGCTTTCAAACCAATTATACTACAAATTCAGTCCTTTGAATATGCTCGACCTATTAAAACGGCTTTAAACACCTTTATCCGCTATAAAACTATGTCGCTAATGCTATTGAACTACCTTACTCCAACGCCAAACTGGAAGCAACTAACAAACTCATCAAAGATATTAAGCGAAATGCCTTTGGCTATAAAAACGACTCCCATTTCAAAAATAGAATTCTTTTAATATCAAGATTATATGTGTCAGGAAGAAATCGAGTAGGAGGCTAGCCATTAGTTGACTAGCCGACCTCTCACACCCCCGTACCTACGGTTCCGTATACGGTGGTTCCCTAGTTTACACACACTTTAGTATAATAGCCGAGCATTGACAGGTAGCCTGGCTTAGCTATTTCTTCTTTGGTTAGCACTGAGTTTAGCATTAGTGCAGCTCGCCACGTGGCTTTTCTGCAATTCGCCATTTCATGCACTTTTCAAAGCGGTATCCCAAATTTCTTTATCCTCTTGTATCTTGTTCTGACTTTCTTCCACTGTTTCCAGTATATTTGCCTTACTCTTCTCCTAAGCCATTCATCCATACATTCCAGTATGGATTTCATATCCGCCATTAAGAAATAATTTATCCATCCTGCGATAAACTTGTTCAGTTTGGATTTCCTTACTGCATTTGACCCTCCATTACTTCTAGATGTTAGCCTTTTCAGTTCACTTTTCATCTTATCTATTGACTTCTGATGAACTCTAACCCTACATTTTCCTTTTGTAATATAGAAGCTATAGCCTAGATACTTAACTTTCGTTATATGTGCTACCTTGCTTTTATTTCGATTCACTTTTAACTTCAGCTTTCCCTCTATAAATGGCAAATTATTTCTTAAGGTTCTTTCTGCACTTCGTTTACTCTTGCAAAATATCATCCAATCCTCTGCTTATCTTACAAATCTATGTCCTCTGTGTTCCAGTTCCTTGTCCAGTTCATTAAGCATACTATTACTTAGTAGTGGACTTAGATTTCCACCTTGTGGCATTCCTACCTTCGTTTCTTCATATTTTCCCTCGTTTATTACGCCTGCGTTCAAGTACTTATGGATCACTGATATTACTCTACCATCTTTTATAGTTCTTGATAGTATTTCTATTAGCTTGCTTTGGCACACCGTATCAAAGAACTTTTCCAAGTCCATATCTACCACCTACTTATAGCCTTCATCCACATTCTTCTTACACGCTTTCAGGGCGTCGTGGGTACTCCTTCTTGGTCGAAAACCATAACTATTTTCGGAAAATTGTTTTTCATAGATTGGGCTTAATACTTGGGGGATCCCTTGTTGTATCAGTCTATCTATTACCGTCGGTATTCCTAACTTTCGGTATTCCCCTTTTGTTTCTTTGGGAATTTCTACCCTTAATACGGGTCGTGGCTTGTATTTGCCCGTTCTTAACTTCTCGAGCAGGCTGTCTTTGTTATCTTTGAGATACGGCATAAGTATAAATCTAGCTCTAATTCTAATTGCTCAAACGAATTGTTATGCTCTAGTTGTCCTGTGCTAGAGATAGCATAAGGGTTAGTGTGCTTATTATTTGTCATTTTTAAAGCCCTCCTTTTATTGCTAGGGCTTTTTTTTGCCTCTTGGTAGTCCTCAATCGTCATGTCTTGCGTCTGTTTATTAAAGTTATCTTTAATGCTTTCTTTTATCTTATCAAAGGTTTGATTAAAGCCCTCTAAGTTGTCTATGTCTAGTAATTTCTTTTTACTTGTTCGATAGATGCTGTTAAATTTCTTTCGGTCTGTGCGTTTAATTTTATCTAGGTTAGTAAATTTAGAGATAGCGATATATATTTCTTTTTCGTTTTCTTTCGCTTCGCTCCAATCTTTTTTAGGGTTCCTCGTTGTTATATATCTAGCTAAAACCTCTGACTGCATAGCTAAGTAAGTATAAGGTCTGCTGTCTAAAGGTGTTTCTTTGGATTTGTTGAGTATAGCTTTGCTATCTATGGCCTTACCTATCATCTCTAGTAAGTCTTGCCATGCATACAAAGTAACTAGCGACTTTATAATAAACTCATAAGATTGACCGATTGCTTCTAAATCTTCTTGCCCTGTATTTTTTAATAAATAAAAATCGTCAAACGGTTTTTCACTTGCTTTTTGCCGTTCTTCGTTTAATAGGATATTGACGAAATTATAAGCCATACGCCATGAATTAGCGTCTAAGTTTTCCCTTAATAGTTTTATAGAGTCTTGCAAATTGTCTAGGCTTCCTGCGTGTTTTGAAGTCTGACGTATAATTTCATAGTCTTTGTGCAACACCTCGCTATATGCATTCATTAAAATTTCATATGTGTTTTTATGTTCTAAAAAATTGCTAGGTGTATAATTTACCGTTGTTAAACACTTTTCTATCTCATCTATGTCTAAGCCTGTTAACTCGTCTTTAAACTTTAGCAAAGTATTGTATAATCTAATTTTTTCTATAAATTTTAAAATATTAGTAAAAGAAAAATAAGGATAAACTAGCTGTTCTGCTTCTCTTACTAAAGAACTTTCTATCATGTGTTGCTTAGAGATAGTGATTAAAGTATTTACTCTAGTATCTGCGGGTATATTTGCATCAAAAGCTATTTCTCCTACTTCCTTAAATTTTATATTATCATCTTCAGTTATCATAGGTTAGCCTCATTTCTAAATGGTGGTATAGGTTGTTTCTCAACTTCCGCTAATACTAATTTTCAGAAGTTACTTTTTATAAATAGAATTCTTTTAATTTTTTATATTCTATAATATCTATATAAAAAATTATTTCGTCTATATTTTCATTTGAGGAACTGCAATACAGCATTTTAAATTTTGTCCCATGTTTTCCAAACATATTTAATAACATTAATGATAATATATTAAAATTATCTTTAATCGTTATCATTTTAATGTCATTTCTTTCTTCAAAAGAAATAGAGTGTTGATTAATTTGCATAGATTTTAGAGTATCTCTAAAGCCTTTTATAAAGGTATCTTTTTCCATTTTTATGTTCCTTTCTTAAAAAATTTTTGTTATGATATAGATATCAAATAGTAAAGGGATGATTGAATGCAATTAAAAAAAATTTTAACTGTTATTGTTGCTAGTATTTTGTTTTCTTCAGTTTCATTTGTTCCTAAAACATACGCTATGGAAGATGATAATAACATAGATTTTACTCAACAAAATGAAGATTTTGTCCCCTACGGAACGGTATCTGGCAATGCTGGAACAACTACTATTGAAATAATGAGCGGCAACACTGTATATTGGTATGCAAAACCTTATTTTTCTGGAAACTATACATTATTTGGAGCAATTGATGTAACTTTTAGAAATAATCGTAAAGTTACATATTATCTTAGTGAAAGTGGTAAAAGTGGTAGAGCTGTATCAGGTATAATAAATTTACGAGCAACTCCTAAAAAGGTAACTCTATCTGGAATTTGCTACGGTCCAAAAAACTTAGCTTTTGTATTACCAAATTCAGATGCATATAAATATTAAATTGTTCTGAACCCCTATTTTTATAGGGGTTTTTAAAAAATTATTCGATAAAAAATTTGTCATATTTTATAATGTCCT
The DNA here is from genome assembly GCF_050409425.1 of Facklamia sp. P13064. Classification (NCBI taxonomy): domain Bacteria; kingdom Bacillati; phylum Bacillota; class Bacilli; order Lactobacillales; family Aerococcaceae; genus Facklamia; species Facklamia sp. P13064. Next base: position 8,834 of record NZ_JBNUPM010000004.1, read on the forward strand.
CTTGGTGTTTCAGCGTAAATTCTCTGCCTAAATCGTTCATAATATCGTTTATACTCGTTTGTTGAATATAGGCTATCTTGCGTAAGTCCTCAAAGATAGATGGGTAAAGCAATAAGTTAGTGCGCTTGCTTTTTGTTTCTTCGGTGCTCTTAGGCCTACCTATCTTGCTTGCTGGGGCTTGCTTGTTCCGATTGCCTCTTATAAGTGCCTCTGCTGGGTTGTTTGCTGTAAAATCTTTCATTCTATCCGCTCCTTATATAAATATTTCGATTTCTCTAGTTGTCTGCCCGTTCTCATTCTCACTTATTTCTCTTTTTATAAAGCCGTTAGCCTCTAAGGCGTTTAGTGCTCGGTTGAGGGTACTATAATCAAAATTAAAGGCTTTTATAAACTCATTGTTAGTGATTCTTACCTTTTCGTTGCCCTCTGCCTTTATTTTGATATATAGCATAACTAGCTTTTGTGTGCTGTTAAGTTCTTTCGTGTTAAAAATACTGTATAGCTCGCTTGCTGGTGTCACTTGCATATATAAGCCCCCTTTTAATTGGTGCGTCATTAGTGTGAGATTTTATCTGACGCCTAGCCAAAATATTGCTATGCTTTTTTGCATACCTTACTTTTATTTATGTAAGGTTCTGTCTAAATCGATATGACCTTGACTTCCACCGAGGGTGTCGCATTTCACGACCCCCTTATCTTCTATATCACTGATTGTTTTATACCTCGACTACCGTCTGGATATTCCAGAAAAATTGGCATCATTATCTATCACAAAGTAAGTCTAAATATTTATTATAAGCATCCAATCTTCTTATTTAACGGTACTTTTACTAATGGCGTAACGAATCGTTACCCCCTCTTAAACTCACAAAAAAATTCTAAAAATAAGGTATGAACAATTCGTTCTATCCTTTTGAGATTATTTGATAATGTATTTTTATTCGTTCTCTCGAAGTCCTGAATTGGGACTACGTCTTTATCACAATGCACTAATTGGGTGCATTAGCAAACTTTTTTCACTTATTGATGCGTCTATTTTATGCCTAATTCGTCAATAAAGGCTAAATAGTCCGCTGTAACGTTTGCTTTCGGTGCATAGGACAATAAGTCATCTCTCATGGCCTGCGCTTCTTTAACGGCTATTGCTTCTCTTATCTTCGCATCAAAAACTTTCGTATTAATCATGCGTGCTGTATTTTCTAGCATCTCTGTTAATTGCTGGGTTAGTATAGTTCGCTTATCGTATCTAGTTATCAAAATGCCTGCTACTTCTAGCGCATCATTCGTATATTTGCGTACTGTTTCGATTGTCTGACTAAGCTGGGCTAGCCCTTGTATGCTGTAAATATCTGCTTGTGTCGGTATGATAACCTTGTTTGCGCTCGTTAATGCGTTAATTGATAGTGTGGATAGGCTAGGGGGTGTATCTATAATAATATAGTCATACCTTGCGCCTAATGTGTCTAGCGCTTCTTTTAGTCGGTATTCTTTGTCTAATTCATTTTGTAGCTCATGTTCTATCAAAGTAAGGTTAGGCGTTGACGCTAAAATATCCCCTTGTTTTGCGGTTGTGACTGCATCAAGCGCTAAAAAAACTTTCCTAGCCACCCTTTCGCTTTCTGTTGGTCATACGGCATAGGGTCAACCATTTCAAACGGCACGCGTATGGGTCTCAGTCCACGCATAAACCCTGTTAACCGTTGTAAACTTCGTCGCCCTTTTCTTTTTTCCGCTTGTCTTTTTCTCTCTTTGATTTTTCTTAATCTAATACCGTCGTTATATCGATTAATCGCCATTTTGTTCTTCTCCTATAAGTTTTATAAATTTTCGTTGTCCGTTATTCGGATAGCGTATTTAACCAAAAATAGATTTTCCAATTCTCGCCTCGCTGTTATTCTTTTCTCGCTCTAAATGGTGTAGGTATATCATTGTTGTCCCTATGTTTTGATGCCTTAATAATTGCTGTGTTTCTTCCAATGTACCCCCGTTTAGTAAGTTTAACGTACCAGCGGTGTGTCTTAGGCTGTGTGCTGTCAATCTATCGCTATTAAAGCCTGCGTCAACTAAGGCCGTTTTAACTATTCCGCTTATGCTTCGAGTTGTCATGCGTTTGCCTGCGTTGTTGTTGCTGGTTGATGCGAACAAGGGCGCTTTAGCGTCTGCTTGCCCTCTGGCGCTTAAATAAGCCCGTATAGCTTCCTCTACCTCTGGAATAACCTTTATATACTCTGTTCTATCGTCCTTGCCTTTAGCTTGTATATATAAGGCGGTACTATCTCCCACCGCGCGCATATCTTCAATATTAGCCCTGCTAACCTCTATTGTTCTTAGTCCGCCTGTTAGCATTAAAGCTACGATAGCATAATCTCTAAGTCCTTTTAAATCGTCTGTATTGATGCGACTTAATACGCTCCCTGCTTGCTTGCTGGTTAGATAGTCCTTTTTGTGGCTCTTAGATATTTTAGCCCCTTTAACACCTTTAGCTATGTTAGGGTATAAGCCTTTTGCTTCGGTAAAATTAAAAAGTTGGCGTATGGCTATGATGTAGTTTTGTATGGTTGATGCCTTTTTGCCGTCTTCTAGCAAGGTTTGCCTATACCTTAAAATATCTTCTCGTTTCGGCTGTGTTACGCCGTTATCATACATAAATTTAATGAATTGCTTGATTGCTCGTGTGTACGTTTTGATGGTGTTTTCTGATGCGTCTATATAATTAATAAACATATTGTAAAACTCGCCAAAATCGACATTATTTGCCGTTGTGATAGGGTTGTTGTTTGTGTGTATAGTTTGTATATCATGCATATTATTACCCCCTGTTTAGTATAGCTTAATTTGCTCTAACTTCCGATAACTTTTTTATTTTTTTATAAAAACGGGGCATAATACCCCGCCTAATCAATGTTATATGCTTCTTTTATTTTATTTTTTAACGTTTGATGCGTGGCTGTATCGTTTAAAATAACACCTATAAGGTCAATCGCATCAACTAAAGCCTGTTCTATTGGTTTATCTTTGTTAATGCTCTTTATAAGTTTAGAGGTTAGCAAATTACTGCGGTTATACCTCTTTAACTGGCGTTTGTATGCTTCCCTTATAAATAGCGCCTGCTTCTTGGCGTCTGTTGTCATTTTAGGCTCTTTCAAAAGGCTCTCGAAAGGGTCTGGAGGGGCTGGTGTGGTATCCCCCCCAAATTTTATTAGCTTGTCATAATCAATTTTATCTGTCATTTTATGCCCTCTAATATAATTTAAGCTGTTTTCTTATTTCTTCGGTATCTGCGTGTATATCATAAGCAGCCATGAAATAATCTCTAAAATCGTCTAAGTCTTTAGCGTTTTGAGCTTCTTCCATTAATATAATTTGTTCAGCTTCATAACAGGCTATTAAAAAGTGCAGCTCTTCGATTGAGTAGTTTTTTTTCTTTTAACTGCTTTATTCGTCGGCTTCGATATTTGTTTACTCTTTCTAAAAAGTCCCTTTATTATTTTTAATTAATTTAAACATTTCAAATTTCATTTTTAATTCTCCTTTTTATCTATCCGTTTTGAGTAATATACTTTTACCTTATAATTAGTTATACTGCTGTATGGTTCTTTAAAACTTTCTAGTATCTCAAGGTTAGGTCATCTTTAATAATATTTATCAAACAGTCATTTAATCTCTGGGCTATTCGCTTAGTGGTTTTTCTTTATTTATATCTGTGTCACTCTGTGTCTGTCCTTTTTTAAAGCATTAAGATAATTCTGGTTGTTCTTCTTTTATCTGGTCTGATAAATCAAACAAAATACACGCCACCTCGTCTAAGTCTTTTAAGATGCGCTGGTTGTAGTGAAACTGCGTATCTTGAAATCTTTTCATAATGTATACTACATACTGGTAGTCCTTCTCTTTAATCATTGATAAAGCATCTATTTGCTGTTGATATAGTTCGATAACTCTCATATGGTCGCATACGTTTTGTGCCCATTGCGAAGCTTGTTCGTGTGTTAGTTTTTATTCTTTTTCCATTGGTTTGTTTCTCCCCTTATATGTGTTATAATTGGGGTATCTAAATAGTGGTATTTAACGTACCTCTTAGCCTGTGAGTAGTGCCTCTACTTGCGGGCTTTTTTTATTGCGCTTTTAGCGCTTCGATTGCTTCTAATACCCTTGCTTTGCGTTCTGGTTTTAATGGTGTTCTTAGCCACAAAACAAGCGTACCTGCTGTTATCCCAATTTGCTGTGCTACCTGCCAATGGTTTAAGCCAGCGTCTTTTATCTTTTTCCTAATCGTTTTATTGGCTTTATCCATAAGTTGCTCCTTTCTTTGTAAGTTTAGTACACAAGTTATTATTCAATTACTATGTGTATAATAATAACACTGATGCTTATTTAAATCTATATAAATAGGCGAGTTTTATCTAATTATTATGTGTATAGTAAAATGTTGCATGTTAACAGCCTTATAATTACCTAACGCTGGTATATATGTAGGGTACGGGTGCTAATTACGCTTTAATACTGTTTCGTAACCTTTGTAAAATCTTGGAATGTATATTTGCATACCCCTATATTTAAGGCTTTATTTTTTTATGCTTAAAATTTTTAAACGGCTTTATATCAACGATAGTTTGGCGTGAGAAAATATGTACAGTACGGCGTGAAGTTCGGCCGACAGACGGGAGGGTGAGGTATGCCCCGTCTTTTATATAACCGTACCTCGATGGCGGCTCTTTTATCGATCGCATCTCCTATGCTTGTTGAGATATGTTGAAACTCTTATTGTTGGAATATGTCGGACAAAACACTAAATTTCGCAACGTTTCGAACTTTTAAAAGATGCGCTTATACTCTGCCCGCCTGCCCTGTGATGCGCCTTTGTTTTTATGGAGTTATCAGGTTTTAAATATTTGCCCCCCTCTCACGCGCGCGCGTATATTTTTTCGGAGTCTTCCCCCCCTCCCCGTTGTCTGGTTCCCCGTGGTAGGGGCATTTGATTTCATGGGGGGTATTGTCCACTTTATTAGCTTGGGTAGTACCGCATCATTAATTAATCATTATCGTTTTATAACTAAAATGTGCGACGTCGGTTTTTTTAAAATATATGGACATCATTTATTGGCTTATATTTGCGTTCTGTGACGTTTTAATATTTTATGTATAGTTTTTACATGTTCTTAGTTAAAGCTTCTTTAACGTTAATTATTTAACCGCACAAGTGCTTCAAGGTACTTACTATTATCTATAAATATTATTGCCTTTACTTTGAGTCAATCTACCCTCATGCCTCGCTTGTTATTTATTAGTCCTATATCTCGCTTTATAGCCGTTTTAATTGCTTGGTTATATTAAAACACTAGGGCATAATAAAAAGCCCTAAAATAGGGCTTCAGACTGAAGACAAACCCTTTGTGAGTTAATCTCAAATAAAGGGGTTGTCTTCAGTCTGAACACTGTTTTATCAGTGTTTATTTTATCTGTTGCTCGTTCGTCATAAGGCGCTAATATCTGTAAGAAGTCAATAATCACTAATGGCGGTTCTTTTTCCCACTTAATATGCTGTGCTACTGCTTGCCTTATTTGTTTTGCTCCTATATCCCCTTGCCCCTCGTGTATAAAGATATGCTTAGCAAAGTTCTCGTATTCTTTAATACCCTCTGCAATGATTTCCTTTTCTTCGCTTGTGTAGTTCTTCCAAAATCTACCTACCGTTATACCCCTAGCGCTCTTAGCATTTTTAATTGATGCGCCTTTAGCTATCACTTGCTCATAAGTTAAGCGTGATATTGTCTTGGCCATGATTTCGTGCCTGCTCATCTCTAAACTAAAAATAAGTACGTCTTTGCCTTGTTTAGCTACTGCATCTGCAATCTGTAAAGATAGGGTAGTTTTTCCTAACGAACTGATAGCACCGATAACATAAAGCCCCTCATAAAAGCCACCATCTAAATATTTGTCTAAGTGTTTAAAGCCTGTTGATATGCCTTTCTTGTTATCCTTGATAATTCCATCAATAAAACTAGGTAAATGATGCGCTGGTGACGTTCTGGCGTATAACTCGGTTATTTGTAAGTCTCTATCCGCCTCTGTTAGTAGTGCATCTAATATTTTTGTAGGTACATTGTTAATATCGTACTTTTCAAGGTCTATTTCGCCTGCATCGATCTCCTTTATAATGGCCTCGTTCTGGTTTCGTGGCGCTTGTTGGGCTGGTGATGTTCTATCCATAAAATCAAGTTGCCCCTTATCATTGTTATGTTTTTTATACTCTGCCTGTACTTTCGCATCATTCCTGCAAAGTTCTATCATAGCTTTTTGACTTGGTAAATCTTTGATAGCTGTATCTGTTATGCCTGCATCTAACTCTCCAAACTTATGTATCCTTACTAAATCAAAAGCGTTATTATTTCCATGTGCGGGGTCTGTGTCATGTTCAGAGTATAAATAACTAGCTTCGCCAAAATCATGATATACTCTTGCGCCGTCTGTACTGCTTCCGCCCGTCCACGAATAGCGCTCTGTCCTTGTGTTGTAAGTATATGCTTCGGGTATAAACTTGCTTATAGCATCATGGATATTATAGGTGCGGTTAAATGCGCCAATATAGCCGTATTTCTTGTGAGGGTCGGTTATATCTCCACTGGGTCTAGTTCCTGTTACGTCTACCTTTGCTTGTTCTTTAGGGTGTAGGTTACATTCCTGCGCATAATCGGTAGTAGAGTATTGGCTTAATACTGCTTGTGTATCTATTGGCTTACCGTCTGCCCATTCGCATATATACTCGCCATTTTTAGGGGTTGTAGGGTAAAACATGGCTCTGGCTGTCTCAAACGTTGAACTGTCTAAGGCTTCCATATCCTGCGGGTTAATACCTGCTATATATCTTGCTATCGCCTCATATTCTTTAGGGCTTACCTCTTTGTCTAAAGGCATTAATAGTCTAAATGCTGGGGTGTCTGCTAAATGCGAGTGAGTAGTATATAAAATAAAAGCATAATCAGAAGCATTTAAACGGTCTGTTATATCGTTAAAATGTTCTGGTGTTCCGTTGTCAAAGTCAAAGGCTAATAACGTTCTTAGTAGTATATTTTTATTATCTCTGTTTAACCCTGCTCTTGGTTCATTGACTGATAGCCACCCCCTACAAAAGCGCCTCTTTTATTCTTATGACTTAGTTTGTATTCTCTTTGCTCTGCGTATTTTTTGCTATTTTTGTCATATTTCGCGTGATAGCTTTCTACGGTGTCTGTGGTAGCATATTTATCTTTAAAATCTTTTATAAAGTCGTTCCAATCGACTAATTTATTTTCATAACTATTAGCTATTCTTACGCTTGGGGTTGTTGCTATTTTAATTTGCATTGTTTTGCCTCTTTTGTAAATAGTTTTTTTAATACCTCTGTTTACTCTGGGTACTTTTTTGTAGGTCATTTTTGTCACTATCCATTTTTTAGGGGTGCCATTTCTGCCTATTTTATCTTTTTAGGGTGTGCGTTTTGTGGTCTTTTCCCTTTTTAGGGACTCCAATTCTTCATTTTTGTTTATGTGTGTTAGCTATCACTCCTTTTGCGCTGGCACTGGTTTTATACTTACCTTTTCATATCTCCCCTTTTACACTTTGTTTACACTCTTTACTCTTGCGCCTTTAGATTACCTTTGTTTTCGCATCAATTTGCTACACTTATTTTAAATTCGTGAACGCTGGGGCGGTGTATAGGTTATCTAGATTAATTGATGCGACTACCTTTTTGCCCCCGCTGTCGCTGGGGTTTTTTTTCTTGCCTTTATATTAAGGCCTGCTCGCCTGCCCTAGCAAGGGCGGGCTAGGCCGTCTAAGTATACTTACATGTACTTACGTATACTTATGGTCGGTTTTTTTAAACACTGTAAATCGTTGGTGCTCTAAGGATAAGGCGTGTTTTTTAACTCGTTTAACTTGTGCTAAATGCCGTAGGTACTTGTGCTAAATGACGGGGGTGTTAAATTGCATACGCTTATTTTATTACAATGTATACAAAACCACTAAATTACTGTATGTATAATAAACAGGCCAAAAATTACCCGCTAAAATCAAGCGGGCTAATTTAAGGCTTTGTTAAAAGGTGTATATTGAATTATAAACCCTTCAATGGCTCTGCTACCGTCTAATTTGTAAATATCGTAGCCTTTAATAAATTTCATTTTTTTCCATTCGGTCAATATGTTTTCGGCATTATCTTTAAGAGTCCGTCTTTGGTTATAGGTAGGGTTTGTTTTGCCAACTTCTTTGCAAAGTGTATCTAGTTTTATCTTATTGCCTTTAACTTTGTTGCGGTTGTTGCGCATAGCTAATATGCGGGTAGCTAAGGCGTTCCTTAGTAAAGCATCATCAAAGCCTTTGCCATTCTCTAATAACTCGCTAGGTATAAGACTGATTAAGCCGTTATTAGGGTTTAAATGTCTAGCATACATTAATAGAGGGGGCTCGCTTTGTATTTGATAGGTATCTGTTGCTTTACCGCCGTTAAATCTAGCGTATACCCGCTTTAAAACGATCAAATTTTCATCAATAATAAAACTTTGTAAATCGCGAGGTATAGGCCGTTTGAATATTCCTGTCCATTCCGCTGTTGCGTCTATAACTATTTTCGGAAAATTGTTTTTCATAGATTGGGCTTAATACTTGGGGGATCCCTTGTTGTATCAGTCTATCTATTACCGTCGGTATTCCTAACTTTCGGTATTCCCCTTTTGTTTCTTTGGGAATTTCTACCCTTAATACGGGTCGTGGCTTGTATTTGCCCGTTCTTAACTTCTCGAGCAGGCTGTCTTTGTTATCTTTGAGATACGGCATAAGTTCATATACACTCATCTCATCGATTCCGCTAGCTCCCTTATTGGATACTACTCGCTGATTGGCTTTATTCAGATTTTGTCTATACAGTATCTTCTCAAGTAGCCCAGCATCACTAAAGTTTGTGTCGATATGCTTTGTTTCAGTAATCCTCTGATAGGCGAATGCTCTTGGCTCCTCTTTCTGTTCCGCAGATCCCCTCCCCAAGTAGCCCTCTGTTTCTTTCTAAGGTTTTCTATTCTTGTATCTATCATCAGTTACATTCATTTTCTTCATATCTCCTAAAGTTCACTCCTTCCCCATTCGTCTTAAGCCGTCGGCTACTATGACTTCTGCTGACTTCTTACAGTTCGTTGTTACTATAGATTTCTTACTCTGTTTCCACCTACCTATAAGACCTCCCCAGGTAAGAGCACACTCTTTCACTCCATATATCTGCCACATTTACTGTATTTATTCCCGAGTAGTTATTGGACTTTAACTTGTCTAGCAGCCTTATCCATAAGTACAGCCTGATGTGATTTCTGTTCGTCAGACCGGAGTTTTGCCTACACCTTCCTTCAGATTCCACCTCATGATGGACACCCTTGGTGTTCGGCTATGTCTTTCCCACTACTAGGGCAGACTAGGGACTTTCACCCATTAGATTGTGCCCATGCTGGGCACACAAGAAAAAGCCCCCTTGACTGCTAGCTCAATGGGGCTTTACGAGATACTCCAATTTAAATCATCTTAAAATGTTTTAAAGCCTCCTTAATTGCCTCTTCTTTTTCAGGTGGACAATTAGGTGCTATAGGATTTTCCTTCTTTGAAACATTATAATTTTTACCAACTTCAAGTCCACATTTCTTCTTTACTTGCGATATATAACGATTAGATACTTTCATGCCGTGTTTCTTCATAACATATTCTTTAATTTCTTCATAAGTAGCCTTACTTTCAGATGCTGTTACATCTAACTCGTCCATATCTAATTTCACTTTAATACATTGGTCGATATCTAGTTTGGACAATAACGCTACCGTCTCCACATGCGTTGTATGCGGAAATTGATCCACCGGCTGGACAGAGATTAATTCATAACCAAAGTCACGTAACCAAACCAAATCCTCTGCTAAACTTTTAGGGAAACAAGAAACATAAACAATTTTATCCGTACCAAATCTTCCAATGGCACGCATGACTTTTCCACCGGCCCCAGAACGAGGAGGGTCTAATAGTAATAAATCAGGTCGTCCCCACTCGGTTTCCAAGCGCTTCAAGCCATTTCTCGCATCACTGGTCATAAAGAAGGTATTGTCTAAGCCGTTATCAATCGCATTGCGAATAGCTGATTGAATCGACTGGTCCACAATCTCAATACCGGCTAAGTCTTTAGCCTTTTCAGCTAGGGGCAAACTAAAAGTTCCCACCCCGCAGAAAAGATCTAAGACGCGCATTTGATCATTGACCTGGGCGAATTCCAAGGCTAGTTGTACCAATTTCTCCGCTTGGACAGGATTGGCTTGGAAAAAGGTCTCCGGCCAGATCCGATAGCGAAAGCCATTTAATTCGTCATTAATATAATCGCGCCCATGAAGAATAAACGTTTCGTCGGCTTGAATCCGTTCCGTCGCTTCCTTGTGTAGAACCCATTGTAAACTAACTAATTGATCGAAGCGTTTGCTTAGCCGCTGACTCAAATCATCCACTGCCTCTTGCATTTGACTAGGTGCTTCAGTGGCATAAATCACTACCATCAACTCCCCGGTGACAAAGGATTGACGCAATAAGAGATTTCTCAAAAGACCTTTTTGAGTCTGTTTGTCATAATAGGATAATTGATAATCTTTTTGCCAGTCGGCGACTACTTCTTTTACTCGGACAAATAGTTTAGGAGCAAGCACCGAATCTTTCATATCGATGATTTTGGTGAAGTTACCTTGTTCATGCATACCGATAGCCCCTTCAGCTCCGAAGCTTAACTCCATTTTATTACGATAACGGGTGGGATCATCCATCCCAATAATGGGTCGAACACAAGCCGGATCGAATCCTTGGCTTGCTAAATGGTCCTTTACTTCTTGGGTTTTATAAGCTAACTGAGCTGGATAGGTCATGGAAATTAATGGCGTTCCCCCGGCATTGGCGTCTTTGAGCGGAATATCAAGATTACGATCAGGACTGGCTGCTAATAATGCATCAAACGGTACGACTGCTTGCTTTCTGCCCTTGGCATTAGGTACCGTCACCCGAACTCTATCCCCTGGAACGGCATTGGGTATAAATAATTTCAAGCCCTTTCCATTCGACCCACGGTCTGGCGCATGGACATAACGGGCATAGCCATTTCCTTTATGGTCTAACTCAGTAATTTCAACTTCCAATACTTCAGTCGGAAATATTTCTTTTTTCATTCACTCACTCTTTCTACTCATCATTTCCTTTAACAGCTTTCTGCTTTTTCTTCAACCATTGCGAATAAGAACCAGTGTATAACTTTCCTTCAATGCCTATTTCATCTAAGGCTAATAAATTGCTACAAGCGGTTACGCCCAATCCTCAAGACACCATGAGCTCTTTGTCTTTAAGGTCTTTGAAATGAGCTTATAAACTTTTCTGGGACCTCATATACCCCTTATCATCGTACACCAATTCGTAATAATATGACTTGGCATGCGGAATGTGACTCGCCTCATTATATAGTGGCTCCTCAAGTCCTAAATAGTGGTCATCTCCACTGGCTTGATCATTTCCCAGTGTTACATTTATAAAAAAAGCTTTTGGATACTGGCTAAGTTCATCAATTTCAATAAAGCGCTTCATTAAATGCCTCTTTTCTTACTACTTTAAGCTAAGTTTTGAAGATTGTTCCTATATTATATCATGAATGAATAGACATTCCTTGGCTACTTCTAAGTCTTGTAGTAGACAATTAAAATAAGACTCCTATCGATAGAAGTCTTATTTTCTATTTAAATGAAATGCTTTAATAATTAAATTTAAAAACCTAACCTTTCCTCTTCCTAAAATCCATCTTCCTCATAGCCGTTGCTATTGGGATCCATCGCATTGATACTCGCTTGTATAAGAGATTCGCTGCATTTTTTGCAGTAATATTCTTCAAACTCAGGTTCTGAACCTTCCCAGTCAATTTTAGACTTGGAAAACTCTTTCCCGCAATAAGAGCACTGATATTTCTTAGCCATAGCTTTTGCTCCTTATAATCAAAAAATTTATTTTGATTATAAAATATGCCTACTTTCTTGTCTATCAAATTTATTTGTATGACATAAATTTTGATATTTAATTTCCCTAAATAAAAATTAAGAGTCCTTTGATCATTAACAAGGACTCTTAACATAACTTTGTTATAATTTTGATTATTTGCCTATTTCTGCATCATCTAAATTAGAATCATTTCGTTCTCCAATCTCTTCTTTTGCAAAAGGAGCAACTTGTGGCATAGCAGGTAATTCACCATTCATAATATAAGCAAGCTTTACTTGTTTAATCGTAAGATTAAGGTTGGCATAATCTGGATTAGGATTTGGAACGATTACCATGCCTGAAAATATTTGAATACTTGATGGGTTTACCCCATAGTAATTACCTACAAAATTTTTCAATTGTTCCATCGAAATTTCTTTGGTAGTTTCATCTAGTGAAGAAACTTCATTTTCTGAATCTACGCCATCCTTCTGACTAGCAAGTTCTGGCAATGCCTCTTTATTTTCCATCGCTGCTCTTGCTTCAGACTCTATAATTAATACATTCTCTTCTCCAGAAGCTGGCGTCACTATATATCCAAAACCTTTTCCGTACTTAACAGACTTAGCAGCCTTACCATAGTAGTTTTTAATATATTCAATGACCGCTTGATGGCTAACTCCTTTATTAGAAGGAGTTTCTTCAACCACTTCATCCTTTTCTCCTTCAACATTTTCTTTAGTTTCTGGCAAATCATTTGAATCTGTTTCATAGGCTTCTGTTACGTCAATCTCATCGATCACTAAATTAAGATCACCAACTTTGATACGACCATTAAAGATAAACATATCAGATGGCTTAACTTTATAGCGCTGAGCGACATAGACTTTCTTTTCAAAAAGTGGATCTTCTATTGTTTTTACATCTTTTAATGAGACTTGATCATATTTAATTGGTAATTCTATGTCATCTAATGGTATCTCTACTACTTTATAGAACTTCGTTAAAGCATAAATGGTAGCATCTTTACGCCAAACATCAATGTAATCCTTATTACGCGATACTTCACTCATTTTAAGCGTAATCAATTGAGTTTGATAGTCTTCTTCCGATGTGAAGTTAGACTGCTTTAATTCTGTTGGAATTTTATCCATATTCGCTGTATGTGAATGATTACCGTGCGGAATAATCACTTCGTTACCGTTGACTTCCAGATCTTCAATGGCTACACCATTTTCCAAAGAAATATAGGCCAACTTGGCTGCAATTTCTTCTGCTGTATATTTACTTTCTTCTGCTGCATTAATGTTTCGCTGATTGATAAAGTCAGCAGCTGCTTTCAATTCACTGTCGTCTAAATCACCAAAAGGAATAAAGTGAGTGTGTCCTTCATGCTCAGCTGTAAGCCCCTTTTTAGAGTAGTTCAAAATACTTTCTGGTGTGAAAACATAGCCATCATCCGTTGTATATGTTTTACCGTCCTTACCCTTAGCTGACTTCTTATAATTTTGAGCTAAGAAATCAACTTTTCCATCTGCTTTTGGTTGATCTGGTTGGCTAGGCTTTTCAGATTGACTTGCTTGGTCTAATTCAGCTGGTTTTTCATTATCTGCTTTATCAACTTGTGGGTTTTTTGGCTTCACAGCGACTGATGGACGTTTGCCTAATTTCATTTCTGCTAATTTAATTTCTAAATCTGATAGACTTGAACGTGGAATAACATGGAAGTGGTCACCATGAGGTAAGACGAAGTCTCCCTCAATCTCATCTGTTACGAGTTCCGGGTCAAAGACCAAACCATCAGATTCAGTATGACGTTGGTTGATTGGCAAAGCATAGAGTTTGGCTAATAGGCGCTGATATTCTGAATTTGTTTGGTTTTTATTACCTTGATCATTTTCAGTTGGCTTATCAGCTATCTTATCAAGGTTTTGAGAAGGTTTTTTATTACTTGGCTGATCAACTTTGTTATCTTCTTTAGCTAAACCAAATTCAGCCAATAAATTACGTTTAATTCCGAATTTCTTTTGAATATAAGCTTGTGTTTGGGCTAATTCTCCTTTGTTTAAGTGAGCAAAAGGAACAAAATGGAAGTGACTACCATGAGCAGCAATTAAACCTGTATCCGTTACCTTAGTAATGGATCCCACTGAAAAGACATAGCCATCATCCGTTGTGTAAGGACCTTTATGATTAACAGCTTTGTCATGAATGATCTGATCAACCATTCCTTTATCAGCTGTTTTACTATTGCCTTGTGAAATTTTTCCACCTGATAGAACAGCGTTTGCAATCATTATTTCTTGAGGCGTTAAATCTGACTTTGGAATAAAGTGGAAGTGGTCACCATGGGGAACAATAAAGCCATTGCCTAAATCTTTTATAACGTCATAAGGGTTAAAGATATATCCATCATCCGTTACGTAAGCTCCACTAGAATTGCGGTTACCTGATCCACCCACTTCACCAGCTGCTATGGTGTTAGCTACATCTTTACGCACTCCACCTGCTTGTTTAAAGACCTTTTGACTGCTGGTTACTTGAGCTTCAATATCTTGGAAAGTTCGGATATTATCAGCTTGGGCCCGATCTTCAGGAGCTATGTAAACTTGGTACTGATCTTCTAGCTTTACAATGTATCCATTCTTAATTTCTGCGACCACATCTTCTTGGTCCAATTGATAATCTTCAGGTGTTAGGAGTCTTTCAGAGAAAACAGCCTCTGGATCAAGGTCACCATAGAAAACATGTAAATCAAAAGCGTGATTGGTTACAAACTCTTCTTCGGTTAAATAGACAACAACATGCTCTCCTTCAATCCCTTTTTGATCTGCTACTTCTTCAGGACTGCGTTCTAATTCATAAGTAATAATAGCCTCTTCGCCAAGATCATATTCTTCCATCAAATCATAAATAGCCTTTGCATCGACAGGATCCATACTGTATGACTGTAGTAACACTTCTTCTAAAGAACGAAGATTTTTAGCTTGATCTGGATTTTCTATATAAAGATAATATTGGTCATCTACTAAAATAATTTGTCCTTCATCCGTTTGACTAACAAGATCCTCTTCATTAAATTGATAATCTTCAGGGGCTAAGACTCCCTCTGAAAAAATAGCATCACTAGGAACTGCTCCATTGAAATAGTGATAATGATCACCGTGAGAAGTCACATAACCTTCCCTATTGATTTGGACAATAATTTGCTCGCCCGCAATGCCTTCTTCCATTGAAATTTCTTCCATAGTGCGGTTTTCAGTGCTTGAGACATTACTTGGCTTTTCTCCATCGCTACCCTCAATATAATTAATGAATGAATCTTTATCATCTTGAGCGTAGATTGATTTAATTGGTTCATGCCAACTTAAAAGTGTCAATAAAGCGGCGGATGACAAGAGTATTTTAGATGGTTTCATTTATTTCTCTCCTTCTTCTTGCAAAACTTTTAACAGTTTTTGTAAATTATTTTCTAAATTAGCTAGTAAACTTAAATCATTATGGGGATCCGCTTCTAAGGGATCCAAGACTTCTACCTTAGCTCCAGTCTCTTGGGCTATTAATTGTGAAGCTTTATCTGAAATATTCGGCTCGGTAAAAATGGTTTTGACTTGATATTTTTCCACAAACTTTTTCACTTCTTGCAATTGTTTCACACTGGGCTCTTGTCCAGACACACCTGCTATTCCCAACTGTGTTAAGCCAAAGCGTGTGGCTAAATAAGAAAAGGCTGTATGCTGAGTGACAAAAGTCTTTTGCTTGAGCTTTTTAAAAAGTGAGGTGTATTTATCCGTTATAACCTGAGCTTGCGTTCCAATACTTTCTGCTCTTTGCAAATAGTAATCTTTATTATCTCTATCCACTTCCCCTAAGGCTTGAGCAATCAACTTTGCTTCTTCGCCTATTTCAATGGGATCTAACCAGGTATGTGGATCATAAAGGGTTGATTCATCTTTACCCTCCATCAATTCTAGTTTTTCTAGACCCGGCACTTTCTTCATAGCTAATCCATTCGAAGCTTCAATAATAATCACATTAGATTTCTCTTGCTTTTCGACATTGTGCTTAATTTTTTGAGCCCAAGATTCTAAGATATCTGAGTGATAAACAAAGATATCAGCATCATAAATGGCCACCACATCATTAGCCGAAGGCTCAAAACCATGAATACCATTCGCTGAATTAATCATCAAAACAGGGTGTTTATCGCCAACGATTTCCTTGGTTAAGGCATACATTGGATAAAAAGAAGTGACTATTTTTCTTTCTTCTTCTGCTTTAACAGATTGAATTGAAGAAATATTCACTAAAGAGCCAATAATAAGACAAAGAACTAACCACCATTTTTTTGTTTTTGCTTGATACTTCATACGATCTCCTTTTTTAAATTTATCTGCCTAAAGATAAATAGTAATTATTATCATTTTCAAAATGAATATTACCGTCTTTCCTTTTTCCTGTCAACAAAAATTTTTGTGTTTTTTTATTTTTCTAAATTTTTGCATAAAAAAAGCCTAATCTTAAAGGATTAAGCTGTCTTAAAATTTTTGTTTAAAGTGAATAGGCATACATAAATTCATCCCGATATCTAAAGCCCTCTTTGGTTGGTAATTTAATACGTGTCTCATTGATAAGCTCGAAATGGAGGTAATCATAAAAACGGTAATTGCAATCCGTATCGGTGATTAAATAAACATTTTCCAAGTCCTGTTCTTTAAAATAATCAAAGACTTCGGTAATTAATTGTCTATAGGCTTGACGTTCACTTTAGAAGACGCGAGTCACTCGTTCGACTTCATCCGGTTGCGCTTGGTTGGATAAGGTGATCAATTTGTCAATAAAGTCTAACTGGAACATTCTAAAAGTCGAATCTGCTTCTTTCGTTAAACAAAGAGTCATACCAACAATTTATCCACCAAGAACGGCAACGCATCCTAATGAGCTGTTCTATAGTGCTTTGTTAAGGGAAATAGCAGATGCTGTCTTTTCAAATTTCTTCGCTTTATAAACCCCTTCGAACCATGCCTCATGGACTAAATCCACTAATTAAGTCATAGCGTCTTCTCTAATTTGTTTAATTTCTAAAGTCATAACCCCTTCCATACTTTTGTTGTGATACTAGTATTCTTATTAACTTAAATTCTTAACTTAAACACTCTAGCAGTCCTGTCAAAGAATGCTGATATTAATCGTTTTCAATCTGTTTTCATTAAAGATATCTACTCAACTATTGTTATTTTTAAAACTCTTAAAAAGCTACTAGAAGTCTAGAGATTTTTAGTAGCTTATTATAAATGTTTATTGATTGATTAGCTTTAAGCGTGCTTGGCGGTATTCTTCCATTAATTTTTGAATAATCGCATCAACATTCTGGCTCTCAGTAATTAAGCCAATTGATTGACCACACATAAGGGATCCTTCCTCGACATCATCTTCATAAACTGCACGCCGCATAGCACCTTCTGCTAATTTCATTAGGTCTTCATCTGAAGCCCCTTCATATTCTAAACGAATATATTTTTCAGTCATTTTATTCGGTAACACACGAACAGGATGTCCTAGACGACGTCCAGTAACCACCGTGGTTGTTTCGTCGGCTTGTAGGACTAAGTTCCTGAATCCTTCTTTGATAGGGCTTTCTTTGGAACTTAGAAAAAGAGAACCTATCTGAACTCCACTAGCCCCTAAGGCTTCCACAGCTAACATACCCGCACCATCAAAAATACCACCGGCTGCCACAATAGGTACATCAACTGAACGAATCACTTGGCGAACTAGAGGCAGGGTTGAAACTTGTCCGATATGACCTCCTGCTTCTTGTCCTTCTGCTATAATTGCATCAACACCTAGCGCTTCCATTTTTTTAGCGATTTTAACATTAGGTATAACTGGCAGTACTTTCACATTAGCTTGATGCAAAGCTGATATAAAATTCTTAGGAGTTCCTGCACCAGTGGTAACCACCGGTACTCCTTCTTCAATAATTACTTCAACCAATTCCTCGATATTCTTCATTTGCAACATTAAGTTAACCGCAAAGGGCTTACGAGTCATTTTTTTAACTTCTTGAATCTGTCTTCTTAACTCATCAGCTGACATACCACCAGATGCTATCACACCTAAGCCTCCTGCTTCAGAGACCGCTCCTACTAATTGATAGCGCGACACATTGGCCATTGCTCCTTGAATAATGGGGTATTCAATCCCCAATAATTGGCAAATTCTATCCATATTTCCACCTCCATAATTATGGCTCTCCCCTTGTGACTAGTTAGATAAAAGTAACTAGAGCCGACAAAATGAGGGGGTCAAATTGTTAGCTCTAGTTTAACAGAAGTAAACTTTTTAGTTATAGCAATTCCTAATAGTCATAGAAGCCTTTGCCAGATTTTTGACCATAATATCCCGCTTCAACCATTCGTTTAAGCAATGGTGCCGGACGGTATTTAGGATCATTGAATCCGTTATAAAGAACGGTCATCACTGATAATAAAGTATCCAAACCAATTAAATCACATAATTGAAGTGGGCCCATAGGATGACCTGCTCCTAATTTCATCCCTGTATCAATGGACTCTTTGCTGGCAATTCCTTCACCCAATACAAAGATGGCCTCATTAAGCATTGGAACTAAGATTCGGTTAACTGCAAATCCTGGTGAGTCATCTGCGATAATCATGGTCTTATTAAAGGCATCGATCACTTCTTGAACGGTTTGAATCGTCTCTTCGCTGCTTTGTAAAGCTGTCACAATTTCAACCAATTTCATAACTGGTACTGGATTAAAGAAGTGCATACCAACTACTTTATCCGGCTTATTAGTTACTGAAGCAATATCTGTTAGTGACAGAGAAGAAGTATTAGTGGCTAAAATAGCTTCCTCAGGTGTGACTTTATCTAACTCTTTAAAAATCTCCAATTTAATTTGACGATTTTCAGTGGCTGCTTCAATCACTAGTTGAACATCTTTAGCATCATCATAAGAAAGAGACTTATGGATTCTTCCTTTAATTCTTTCGACTTCTTCAGCCGTCATTCTTTCTTTTTCAACATTTCTTTGCAAGTTTTTATGAATCTTTTCTAATCCGCGATCAATAAATTCTTCTTTAATATCATTTAAGTAAACTTCATAACCAGCCTGGGCAAGGACTTGGGCAATACCATTGCCCATAATACCTGATCCAATGACCATTGTTTTTTGAATTTTCATTTAATCTTCTCCTAATCTCTTTAGACTTAGTCCTTGTAATAGCCGTTTTCTAATAAGATAGATATTCCCATTCCGCCGCCGATACAAGCTGATGCAATCGCATAGCGTGTTTCTGGACGGTTCTTGAACTCATAACAAATACTTGTAATCATTCGCGCCCCTGTACATCCTAATGGGTGTCCTAATGCAACAGCCCCTCCGTTTGGATTTAAGCGTTCATATAGCTCTGTTTCAGGGCCATTACCCAATTCTTTCAAGCAGGCTAGAGTTTGGGCTGCAAAAGCTTCGTTAATCTCAAGAATATCGATATCTTCTAAAGTAAAATCATTACGCTCCAAAATTTCTTTAATCGAATTAACTGGTCCTAACCCCATTAAATCTGGCTCACAGCCAGTAACAGAATAATCCATTACTTTAGCCATGATTTCTAAGTTATTAGCCGCGGCATTTTCTTTAGTCGTAAAAATTTCGAAAGCTGCCCCATCATTTAGTCCAGAAGAGTTTCCGGCTGTGACGCTTCCACCCTTAACAAAAGCTGGTCTTAGCTTAGCTAATTTTTCCATACTAGTATCCGGACGTGGGTGACTATCTTTATCAATCACAGTCACATTTCCCTTACGATCAGTTATTTCAACTGGCACAATTTCTTGAGCGAGGCGTCCTGATTCCATGGCTTTTTTGGCCTTGGCTTGACTGTTTAAAGCAAATTCATCTTGCTCTTCACGCGAAATCTTATACATCTTTGCTAAAGTTTCTGCTGTTTGTCCCATATGAATCAAGTCTGGGTACCCATCACCGACTGACCCTGTATGAATCATAGTATTCGCATCAATTAATCGCTGATCACCAGTTTTAAATCCTTGGAAACGCACTTCTTCTGGTAAGAAATAAGGTGCTCTAGATAGGGACTCTGCTCCCCCTGCCGCCACATATTTCTTTTCAGAAGCTTGTAAAAGCTGTACAGCTGAAACAGCTGATTGGATACCAGAACCACACAAACGGTTGACTGTATAACCAGTAGATTCAATCGGTAAACCTGCATTAATGCCGACTACACGACCAATATTACTTGAAGTAGGTGAACCAACCACATGGCCACAGATAACTTCTTCAATTTCTTCTAGGCTGACACCTGCTCTTTTAGCTGCTTCTTTTAAAGCAGTTGTTCCCAAGTCTTGAACACGAACCGTTTTTAAATCGCCCAAGAAGGCTCCTACAGGTGTTCTGGCTGCCCCAACAATAACTACTTCATCTAAATTTTTCTTCATAATTCGCTCCTTATCTCTTGCTTCAGCTTGGTATTTCTAAACAAAGGCCCCTTTACCTGTTAAGTGACGACCGATAATTAATGAGTTGACTTCGTGGGTTCCTTCATAAGAATATGCTGCTTCAGCATCCACGAAGAAGCGTGCCACATCGTGTTCAACAATAATACCGTTACCACCTAATAGCTCACGTCCTAGGGCTACTGTTTCACGCAGACGGTAAGCGTTATTCATTTTAGCAAGTGAAGATTGAACTTCTGCATACTTACCTTTTTCTTGTAGAACAGCTAAACGGTGAGATAGTCCTAATGAAGTCACACAGTTTGCTTGCATTCTGGCTAGTTTTTCTTGAACTAGTTGGAATTCAGAAATTTTCTTACCGAATTGCTCACGCTCTTTAACGTATTTCAAGGTATTAGCTAAAGCTCCAGCATGTAAACCTGTTGCTAAGTGAGCCACATCTGCACGAGTAGTGTATAAGATCTTAGCGACATCTTTAAAGCCATTAATATTTTCTAAACGCGCTTCAGCGTCCACTTCAACATTATTTAATTTAATATGTCCATTTTGGACCATTCTTAAGGCAATCTTTCCATCAATCTTATCGACTGTTAAGCCTTTAGTTCCGCCTGCTACCATGAAACATTTAATCTTGCCATCTTCAACGTCGCGTGCAAAAATTGGTAAAACATCGGCAGTTGCTGCCCCGCCAATCCATTTCTTCTCACCGTTTAAGACCCATTTATTACCTTGTTTCTCAGCAGTTGTTGATAGACCACCGGCAATATCTGATCCGTGAAGAGGTTCAGTTAAACCGAAACATGAATGCCATTCATAAGAGGCCAATTTAGGTGCATAGTAATTAACTTGTTCTTCAGATCCTCCGATTAAAACAGTTGAGTAAGCAAGTCCTCCGTGGACGATAGTGAATGCACCAATTGAAGAATCCATACGGTTTAATTCATAAAGACGGAAAAGATTAAAAATTTCTGAAGTTTTACGTTTATTTTCCCGTCCCTCGAAAAGAGTTGGATGAGTCATCAAACCTAAATCAGTAATTTTCTTAAAAGCTTCCATCGGGAAAAGCTCTTTCTTCCAGTGCTCATCAATAACTGGATAAAGTTCTTTTTCAAGTACTTCACGCAGCTTCATTAGAAAGTTTACTTCATTTTCTGAAAGATCATGCGAGTAACCATAGATATCTTCTGGATATAAATACTGTAATTTTTCAATCTTTGTAGTCATTTTAAAATCAATCCTTTTCTTTTATTTTAATTTTTTATTTTCTAAATAACCAAGCTTGATGGCTTCTTCTCTTAAACCATCACGGAACTTCGGATGCGCCACTTCAATTAAAGCTTGTACTCTTTCTTGAATACTCTTACCTTTAAGGTGGGCTACCCCATATTCTGTAACAACAATTTCAATATCATTTTTTGAGGTTGAAACAGGTGAACCACTATGTAAATGTGGAACAATTCGAGAAATGGTATCATCTTTAGCTGTTGAATATAGACAAACAATTCCCACACCATTGGCAGCAATTCTTGCCCCCACAGCAAAGTCTGATTGACCACCGGTACCAGAATAGTAGAAATCTTCTAATTGTTCAGAGTTACATTGACCCAAGAAGTCAATTTCTAAAGTTGTATTGACTGAGACCAGGTTTTCAATTTTTGCAAGTTCAACAATATTGTTTATGAAGTTAACCGGAAGAATTTCGACATCCTCATTATTATCAATAAAATCATACAAGCGACGATTTCCTAAAGCTAGAGTTGTTGAGAAACGGTGTTTACCGACCGGTTTCTCTTCATTAGTAATAACTTTATTGTTATAAAGATCTACTATTGATGATGGCAACATTTCGGTATGAATCCCTAAGTTTTTCTTATGGCTTAAAGCATTCATAACAGCATTTGGAATTGTTCCAAAGCCGATTTGAATAGTTGAACCGTCCTCAATAATGTCCCCAACATACTCACCAATTTTGCGGTCCTTATCTGATAATTCGATATCCGGTAATTCTACAACATCTTCAGAAGATTCTACAAAAGCAGTTACTTCTGAGATATGAATTCTCATCCCCTCTCCATGTGTATGCGGCATATTTTCATTTACTTCAAGAAACACTTTTTTTGCAAACTCAACCGTGCACGGTGTATAAGCAGCTGTTAAGCCAAATGAAAAGTATCCATCTTCATCCATTGGTGAAGCTTGACTAATCATTACAGGTTCTGGTTCTCTTTGTTTAATAATGGCGGGTATTTCTGAGAAATGAGAAGGAATTAAATCGACATCTGTATTTCTCATAGCCTTACGATCCAAGCCTGATAAGAAAAAAGTAAACTGTTTTAATTGATCTTTAGCTAGATTAACTACCGGTGACATTGATAACATCCGATACAATCGATTCCCTTTAAGTTGCTTAGCATTGTTTAAAGCTTGGGTAATCAATAATGGCTCACTTCCAGCCGCTGCTAGAACGATCCCTTCACCCGGTTCAATCATTGCGACTAACTCTTCAACTGAACGACGTTTTTCATCATAGATCGCTTGATATTGACTCATACTATTCCTCCTAACTTATTTGGCTTTAAAATTAGCTTTTCGCTTTTCAACAAAGGCATTCATACCCTCGATACGATCTTGACTATTAAATAATCCAATCACAATTTCATTTTCTAATAAGAGTCCTTCTTGTAAGCTTGATTGGGAACCTCGATTAATAGCCAGTTTGGCTTTTTTTAAAGCAAGTGGGGCTTGCTGCATTAGTTTGTCAGCTAATTTATCAGCTTCTTCTAATAAGTCTGCTGAAGGAACTAAATAGTCAATCAAACCTAATCGATAAGCTTCTTTACCATCTATCAATTCTCCAGTGAAAACTAATCGTTTTGTTGCACCTAAGCCGATTAAACGGACAGCTCTTTGAGTGCCTCCATAGCCTGGCATAATTCCTAAGCCGACTTCAGGAAAACCGATTGTATTTTCAGAACTTCCTATTCTTAAGTCACAAGTTAAAGCGAGTTCCAAACCACCACCTAAGGCATAACCATTAATAGCCCCAATCATTATTTGCTTAAGGCCTGCTAAGCGATTCATTGTATAATTTCCATATTCAATGAATTTCTTAGCCACTTGGTCATCCATCTTCATCATTTCTTTAATATCTCCACCGGCCATAAAGGCTTTACCTTCACCCGTCAAGATAATTACTCGAATACTCTCGTCCTGCTCCATTGCATCCATAAAGGTATTTAGGTCATCCAACATTGCTGAATTAATAGCATTCAGGCTCTTGGGTTGATTGAGGACAAGCTTGGCTATGCCTTTATCAACCGTATAACTTAAAGTCTTTAACTGAGTCATTATTCTCTCCTTCAATCAAAATCACAAAGTAAAACTTGTTAGATAAAAATAATTCACAAACTCAAAATTGACTTTGATCGATCAAATTTAAATACTTACTCCATAAATTATGCAACACAAAATTTGATAAGCGCTTACAAATTGAGTATAGGCAATCATTTAGAGGCTTGCAACTTAGAAAAAGAAATCGATTCCATTACATTTACTAATCAGGTAGGATTTTAATTGTGATTTCTCCCACTATTTTTCACAAATTCAGCAGTTTTTTTATAAAAATTTTTCACAAAGAGGTCATAAGTGCGATAGCTTTTGATTTAATATGAATTCGTATTAAATTTTATCTATTAAATACTTTGTGTAATCGCCAACTATTTAAATAAAGTTTTGCCTAATTTTTTTCAAAGCAGTTTTGTTAAATTTAAAAAATTATTTAAAAAAAGAGTGGACAGCACAAAAAAAGCATATTTCTAAAATTTAGAAATATGCTTGAAAGATATTTGACTCTTACCCACTAATTACTTGCTGGTCTATATAGTTTTTAATCCAGTCATAAAGTAAGTTATGGCTGGTCGGGTAAGCTTCATATTTTTTTCTTGATAAATAGATATTAAAAGGTAAATCTTTTTTGAATTCGCGATAAATTATTTGATCCGAATTCATTAAATGATAAGTAGATAGAGGAAGAATCGTAATTATTTCATTCCCTTTTACAAGATCAATAAGGTATTCCCAAGAAGAAGAGTGAACGAAAATTTCAGGTTTCATCTGTCTTTGAGCAAATTGATCCATTACCAAACGATTAGTAGAAAATGATTCATTAAAAATGGCAATAGGCATTTGGTTCACTTCATCCCAGGTCACTTTTTTCTTCTTGGCTAAAGGATTGTTAGGATCCATAAAGACAACAAATTTATCGTGAATCAGAACCTGGTCTTGAAATTCCCCTGTCCGTCGAATGGGATCCATCAGAATAGCCAGATCCACATCGCCTTCATCTAACCTTTCATATAAGAACTGACAACCGCCCTCAATAATTTCTAGGTTTACATCCGGATAAGTTTTTCGTAAATCTAAGACGACATTAGTTAGTCTAGTTCTCAATACAATAGAAGGTAGACCGATGCGTACCACATTATTAAGCTTGCGCGACTCATTGTGAATGGTCGTCATCATTCGATCATGAAGACCAATCATTTCTAAAGCATACTTATAATACTTATGACCAATCGGCGTCAGTCCTACCAAGCGACCTCTTTCGCGATAAAAAAGGTCTAAATTATGAGCTTCTTCAAATGAAGAAATTATTTGACTAAGTGCAGATTGGCTAACAAAAAGGTGCTTAGCTGCTCTAGTCATATTGCAATCTGACTGAACAATTTCAACGAAATACTTTAGTTGTCTAATATCCATTCTTTTACCTTTCTCCAGATTCTAATTATTTCTCTTCAATTATATCAGATATTCAATATTCTAAAAGGAAAACGCTTTATTTTCTGCACAAAAACCTCCTGTTTATTGCAGATGGTTTTATCCTATTTTGCATTATTTTTTTGGAATTAAGCCAAATACTATTCTTTTTAAAGAGTGAGTCAATTTATAATAAAGCGGGAACGGACGATAGAAGAAAACGCCCGTTTTTTCAAGAATAAAACCATTGAAATTTTGTTTAAAACGCATAACGCCATCACTTCCATCAAATTCCCCCTCAATTCCATAAAAATTATAATAAGGAATCCCTTTTTTAATTGTTCGCATCATGGCTTCATATTGTAATAGAAATGGAGCTGAAAAATTTTGATAAGATTCTAGCGATCCCCCCAGAAAATAAGTTGCTTCTTGATCTAAATAAACTATTAACATATTTGCTAAAGGAATAATTTCTTTTTTCTCTTCATCTTGAATGGCTTGAACCATTTCTATATCTTTCTCTAATGACTTGATTCGGTCTTGATCTTGAACTTTTTTGGGGTTTAATTCATTGATTTGTCTTTTTAGTTTTTCAATGGCTTTAGGAAGATTGATCTCAGCTACTAAAAACTCAACTTGATCCTTAAAGTTTTTATACATTGCTTGATAATAATCTAGTGATTTATCTCCAAAGTCCTGTCTTTGAGCGGTTTCCCTAGTTATTCTGCAGAAATCTTCCATTTCTTCATAGTCCATTGTTCGTATCGAAAGACCAAACTGCTTAGCCTTTTTAATCTTTCTTTGACTATTTTTATTAAAAGATTTTAAAAGCAATTTTTCATCTTCTGATGTAAAAGCACTTAAATCTTTTAAATATTGGAAAGTCGGCATTCCTTGCATATTGTAGACATTTGACTTTTCTCTAGTATAACCTAATTCATCAAAATAGCTTGGTATTGCTTCTAAATCCTTAATGGCTGTTGCTTCACTATTATAGAGATGATCCTTGTGATTAGGTTGAACAATCACCTCCGTGATTTTCATGCGTTTGGCATATAACTTTAGATGCTGGTAGAAAAGTGATTCATACTGTTCTTCTGCTGCAAAAGTCCCTGCCATTAATTCCATTCTTTTACCGGCGAAGACCTTTTGGCTATAAGCCAATCCCACAGCTTTTATAACTCCTGCATTTTCTAAAGCTAAACGTTTTTCCTGAAAACCGCGAGCAACTAAAACTTTAGCCATTTGAGCTGTTTGTAAAAAAGAAAAGCCACTTTTATTAGCTAAAAAATGTGCAAGTTCATCATAAGAAATTTCAATAATCTTCATGGCTACCTCCAAGGTATTTAAGAATGTCAGTGTTTATACTCGCCTATTTTTAAGTTTTTAACCTGCCGCAGTTTCTTCAAAATAAAAAACAAGCATCAGCATATGTGATTGTTCACATATGCTGATGCTTGTATTTAAAAAAATTGCATAAATTAGAAAACAATGACAGGCGTACCAACTTCTAAAGCGTTATAAACTTGTTGCATAACTGCTGGTGGAGTATTGATACATCCCATTGATCCATTAGAACGATAGATATCTCCACCATAGGCCGGTCTACTAGCAGTATCATGAATACCTTGACCAACAGTATCAAACGGCATCCAATAATCCACATGTACTTTATAGTCTTTTTCGTTTACCCAGTCATATCCTTCTAAATACCGATCTCTTTCCTTGCTCCAAATTGCATAAGCGCCTGGAACTGTTTCAGCCCCATCTTTTCCTGAAACAATCGGTGTTTGTGTGAAAAGTTGACCATTAATATAGATAAACATTGTTTGGTTAGCTAAGTCTACTTCAACATAAGTTGAACCAATATCATCGCCACCACTTCCATAACCGCTTCCTACTACTACTGGATCGCGACGTACGTCCTCGCCTTTTTGCAAATCTTCTACAATTTGACTCGCTTCAGCTTGTCGATCAATTGACCATCCTAAAGTACCAGGTTGTACTGTAACTTGACCTCGTAAAGTAGAATTAAAGGAACGAGGATTTAAGTAAGATGAATACTTATCATTGTATGTTTTTAAGAATTCCATAATCATATTTTCATCGAAAACGATTTGATTGTTCTCATCAAAATGCAGCCACTTTTCAATTTCTTTCTTAGGAATGACTTCTTCGTTGCCATCAATCTCTAAAGTTATCTCTGTATCTACAACATCTTGAATTTGTTCCAAAAACTCTTCAATTTTGCTATCTTGACTGGTCATTGTAGGCTTTTTGTAATATTGATTTAATTCTACGTTAGAATTACCCGCTTGAATCTGAGCCATCATACCATTTTTTAAAGCTTCCTCATCAATCTGAGTTCCCTGTTTTTCTTCAACAACATGGTAGCCTTCTGCTTCTGAATAGTCGATAAAGGCATCTTGTGAAGCGGAACGCTTATTATTATCTAAACCTTGGACCTCTAATTTATCCTGTAATACTTGGTAATCGATCTCTATGTCAGTTAAAGAGGTGTCTTCAAAACTTTGACCTTTAAAGTAATAATTTAACCAAGCATTTGGATTTTGATTATTATAAAGCTCTTCCAATTTAGCAGATTGGTCAATTTGAGGCTGTAAATCCTTCATTTTAATACTTGCTACTGACCGATCATTTTCAAAAAATTCAATTTGTTGATCTAGTACATATTTTTCTATTTTTTCCTCTGCTTGAGGGAGTGTCAAGTTACTTACATCAATTTGTCCCACTTTAGTATTTGCTTGAAAACGATTAGAATAATAGCCGATTCCACCTGCATATACTAAACCAAAGATTAGGCTTACTATCATTATTGTTACCAGTGAGCGTTTTAAAAATTTCACAAAATTACCTCCCTTTCGAGATTCTAGTATATCATGTATTTATGAATATTCTAGTAATAATCTATTACAATTTGTCAGTTATCGTTCTTTACGACTATTATTTTCAATTCTTTTGCCAATTAAAGTAAATTTGGCGCAACTTAAATAATTGACGATATAAGATTGAAATAAAATGCGATAATTCATAATCAAACTCACCAATTCGAGCACTTTTAACGGCACCCCAACGTTTCTTAAAATTATACAGTCCGGGTGCATCATCTTCATGCTTATCTTCTAAGCCAGAAATTGCTCCCAAGTCAAATGAATGGCATCCCCGCTTTTTCGCTTGACGCATCATTTCCCAAACCATAAAGTCATTCGGTAGTAATTCACGTAGTTGATTAGATGAGGCACCATATAAATAATAGCCTTTCCCACCTGATTGAACGAAAATGGCTCCTGATAAGTAATAGCCGGCTGGATTTTCTTGAGCAATTTGCTCAAGAGTTTTTTTCTGATGAGCAGATTTTTCAATCGCTTCTTCTAAATGTTTGATTTGTTGTTCAAATTCTGGAGTTGGTTTTTTCTTTTTGAGACTTTTCAATTCTTTTTGACGATTCTTATCATTAGCATCTAATCCTTCTATGGCTGCTTTTGGATCTAACCTCACTAAGTAAAATTGTGCTTCTCCTTTTGGATTCATTTCATTATAAATTTGCTCGAAATAACTTATATCTCGAATCCAGAACTTCCCTCTTGCACCTGTTTCTTTCATAAGATTGTAAAAAATAGCCATTTTACTTATAGGCGCCTCTTCTAGAATAAAGCCATATTTATTAGCTCTTCGAATATTAGTACGAGTCAATCCTTGAAATGAATCCAGTATTTCTTTTTCACTTTTATTCAAATCTGTAATCATATGGAAACGGGGCTGAATCGCCTCTTTAAAACCAAAGGTAAACCCTTGATGATTAAATCCATAGCTTTCAATCTGTTCTAATAAATGAGGGGTGGACTCTTCTAGAACTGGATCAATTTTGATTAAAAAAGCATTATGTTGTTTTGCATCTTCTTTAACCACTTCTAGAAGGGCTTTAACTGATTCGTTATCGAACCAATCGACCACGAATCCCCTAGACACATAACAAATAGAACGTTTGATAATAGGAATTTCTTTATATAATAAGGATGCAACTCCTGTCACTCGGTCTTCATGGCCCACACTAACTCTCGACCACTTCCAACCTAAAGATTGTTTTATTTTGGCCCAAGAAGACAATTGACACATATCGCCATTGGGGTGGTCTTTTACAAATTGATCATGTTCAGTATCACTAATTATAATATTTCGAATCATTGTGGAACTCCTTCTCCATCTTTCTTTGATATTATAGCATAGGTGAAAAATCTTCCAATTGATCCGCTCTTACATTCTAATTAAATGAAATTAAGTGAATCTTAGAAATAAAAATATAAGTTGGGCTATTATATATTACTAGCCATAAAATAATAAGGAAGAATTTAATTCAATATTTCTACTTCAAGTGTTCGAATAGTATTTTAAATATAATCTTAATTTCATATGTAACTCACTTAAAATTTGAACCCCTAGAAGTAGCTTGCTAATATCCATTTTAACTTTCGTTAAAATAAAGCCGTTACCGATTTCTAAGCTGAATCAATCGCGCTCTTAAAGAAAAGGCAAAGCGATATAATTTAGTAAGTATTGGCGAAAGTACGTAATCAAACTCACCGATTCGAGCTCTTTTATTAGCTCCCCATCGCTTTTTAAATTCAAACAAACCAGGTGCGTCATCCTCTGGATGCCCCTCCATACCCGACACCCCTCCAAAATCATACGATAAACACCCCTGTTCTTGAGCATAACGCATCATTTCCCATTGCATAAAGTAATTAGGTAATAAATCACGGAATTGGTTAGAAGATGCACCATATAAATAATAGGCCTTGCGTCCACATTGAACGTAGATTGCTCCTGATAAATAGATGGTTTCTTCACTTTCGTTTTCTGCCTGCTTTAAGGATTCTATTAAATCGTAAGTATTTGCAATCGACTGTTCGATTTGCTCTAACTGTTGCAGAATTCCTTCACTGATTTCTTTCTTCGACAAATTCTTCTGTTCTTTTTGGCGGTTTTTAACATCTTGTTCGAGCCCTTTGATTGCTTGGTCTGGATTCAATTTTACTAAAAAGAGCTTGGCTTCATGAGGAGGATTCATTTCTTGATAAATGCGTTTAAAATATGAAAGATCACGAATTAAAAAGCCATCTCGATCACCAGTAACTTTCATGATGTCATAGAAAATAGACATCTTACTCTCAGGAGCATCTTCTAAATCAAAGCCATACTTATTGGCTTTTCTGACATTAGTTCGCGTTCGACCTTGAAAGGATTTTAAGAGTTCTTTTTCATTCTTATTAATATCAGTTACCATATGAAAGCGCGGTTGAGCCGCCTCTTTAAAGCCAAATGTGAACCCTTGATGCTTAAAGCCAAAGGATTCAATTTGTTCTAATAGACCAGCTGTTGATTCTTCTATATCAGGATCTATTTTTATTAGAAAAGCGCGGTGTTTTTTAGCATCTTCTTTTACCGCTTCTAACAATGCTTTGACCGATTCATCATCGAACCAATCGACCACGAATCCCCTCGAAACATAACAGATAGACCGTTTGATCAATGGGATTTCTTTATATAATAAGGAAGCGGCGCCTGTCACTTGGGCATCAGTTCCCACACTAACTCTTGACCACTTCCAACCAAAAGCTTGTTTTACTTTTCCCCAAGAGGATAGTTGGCACATATCGCCATTAGAATGTTCTTTTACAAATTGATCATGTTCTTTGTCACTAATTTTAATATTTTGAATCATTGTGGCACTCCTTCTCCGTCCATTCTCAAACATTATAGCATAAGTAGCTATTCTACTGATATTAATTCAAACATATTCAAACTCCGTTGGTAGAAACAAAGGGGGCAATTTTCTGGTAATATAGACAGCAAAGTTATAGGATTGTAGTTGAATACTTTTTTTACAAAGTTAAATAAAGGATGATTTAAAATGAACAAAAAATATTATTTAACAGCCTTAAAAATGGCTTGGCCTTCGGTCTTGGAGTCTTTTTTTATTGCCTTAGCGGGGATGATAGATACCATGATGGTAGGAAGTTTAGGAAGCTATGCCATTGCAGCCGTTGGTTTAACCACTCAACCAAAATTTATTGCCTTAGCAATTTTTATTTCGATTAATATAGCCGTTTCGTCTTTAGTTGCTAGACGTCGAGGTCAAAAAGATAAAATGGGTGCTAATAGCGTTTTTCTTACCGCCATGATTCTAACTCTTATATTATGTTTACTTTTTAGTTTGATCACTGTTTTCTTTGCCAGTAATATTATCCACTTAGCAGGTAGTCAACCAGATACTCACCCTTCTGCAGTTCTTTATTATCAAATTATTATGGGTGGCATGGTCTTTAACTTAATTGCTATGACGATCAATGCCGCTCAAAGAGGAAGTGGTAATACCAAAATAGCTTTTGTCACTAACCTGACTTCTTCTGTCTTGAACGTCTTCTTTAACTACCTATTAATTGGTGGTAAGTTTGGCTTCCCGGCTTTAGGTATTAAAGGAGCGGCTATTGCGACTGTACTCGGTTCAGTCGTAGCAATGTTTATGAGTGTACGCTCATTATTTAAACCTCATAGTTTGATTCAAGTTAGGTATCTCTTGAAAAACAAAGTTCATTTTGATTTCAATGTTGCTAAAACGATTGGGAAGCTCTCATCATCTATGTATATCGAAAACTTAGCGATGCGGATTGGTTTCTTAGCCACTGCATTAACTGCTGCTAGCTTAGGAACAAACACTTTCGCAATCCATAATGCTGGTATGAATATTTTGGGTTTAGGATTTTCTTTTGCGGATGGAATGCAGGTAGCGGCTGTTGCTCTTGCAGGTAAGGCCTTAGGTGAAGAAAAACCTAAAGTAGCGATTGAATTTGGTCAAATTTGCCAACGAATAGGACTTGTTATTTCTATAATACTCTCAGCCTTTTTATTCTTCTTCGGACGCGATTTAATGGGTATTTACTTCAGGGACCCTCAGTTGATTGACCAATCTATTATTGTTATTCAATTCACTATGGTCATTGTTCTATTACAGATCTCACAAATCATTTATGCAGGTTGTCTTAGATCAGGTGGTGATGTTAAATATACCTTATTCGTAGGAATTATTTCAGCATCCATTATTCGTACCGCAGTTACTCTTATTTTGGTCAATATTTTTAAGCTCGGACTCGCTGGCATTTGGATCGGTGTACTATCTGATCAATTTTCACGCTTTCTTCTTATGCGCCACCGATTTAAGGCAGGAAAATGGACTCAAATTCGTATTTAATATAAAAACCATCTTGTTGTTTTTAGAACTGACCCCAAATAGTGAGACCAACATAAAAACACCTACGGATAAAATCCATAGGTGCATAAAATTTACTTTTTTACCTATCTACTTAACAGGGAGCCGTTCAGAATTCGTGTGAAAGGTGTTTTTATTCTGCCCCATTTATGGGGTGCAGTGTCTTTTAGCAACAAGATGGTTTTCACTGGATTAAATATTCAATAAACGACTAGCTACTTCAAAATATACTAGTAAGGATGCAGTATCAACAATCGTCGTAATTAAAGGACCTGCCATAACAGTAGGGTCGATCTTTAATTTGTCTGCCAAAATTGGTAATAAACCACCGATTACTTTGGATAACATGACGGTCATTAATAAAGTGATCGATACGACCAGATTCACTTGGAATGAAACAGAATCTAAAATTAAAATTCTTAACATATTGACCACAACCAAGGCAAGTCCAACAATAAAACCTATCCTAAGTTCTTTTAGTAAAATTTTCACAAAAGAAACACCTTGTAATTCTCCTAAATATAGGGCTCTTATAATAGTAGTCGAGGACTGACTTCCTGCATTCCCCCCACTATCCATTAACATCGGTATATACATGGCTAAAGCTACGTTGGTAGCTAAAGTCACTTCATAGCGTTGAATTATAAAACCCGTGACAGATGCAGTAATTAAACAAATGATTAACCAGGTAATTCGACTGCGGGCTATCGACAAATCAGATTGTTTTAAATAATGCGTTTCTTCCACGTCATTGATCCCGTGAATGTTTCCGAAGTCTTCATGGTACTCTTCTGCTAAGATATCAATGGCCCATTCAACAGGAACAGTACCTACTAAACGATTTTCTGAATCGACAACCGGTATTTCTGACAAGTCATATTTTTGAGCCAATTTAGCTACCACTTCTTGATCATCTTTAGCTGATACTGTGCGTGTTAAGCCCTTTAATAAGTCAGATACTTCAGCTTGAGGATAACGAATTAAATCACCCAAATGAATAAATCCTAACAAGCGTAGCGATCCATCTGTAATCCAGATTTGTTCTAATTTATTGGCATCTAGGTCTGATTGGAGTACCAGATTATATATTTCTTTAAGGGTCAAGCGTTCTTTTGCAGCTAAAAAGTTAACGGTCATCACTGATCCGACGCTTTCTTCTGGATAACCCAACAATTGATTAATAATTGGTCGCCGATCTTCGGTGACAAAGTATTGCATGATTTTTTTTACCATATTGGCTGGTAATTCTTGCAAAGTGTCAACTAGTTCATTTTCATCAAGTTCTTTGATCAATTCACCAGTATCTTCATCAGATAGAATCTCAATGATTTCCATTTTCTTTTCTTTGCTCAGCTCGGCAAAAGTATCCGCTAATAGATCTTTACTCAACAATTTAATCCTTAAAGCAATTTCATAGGCCGTTAAGTTATCAAATTGTTCAGCAATATCAATTGGGTCCATGCGATTGATTTTTTCTTGTAAATGATTAATTTGATCGATTTGGTATTTCTTCATTTGTTTCCCTCCTAAATGAAAATTCTTTCATTTATATGTGATTTTACAAATCACTGTCATTTTTATAGTTAAACAATTAAAGAACACCCACTAAAAGCAAGGCGAGTAAGCGATGCTGATAGTGAATGTCTTTTTTTATAATTCTTGTTACTCCAGACTCGAACATCTTCTCCAGCATCCATCTTACTCACCCCTTGAAATTATTTATATTCATTATATCATAGCAATTTATTTAATCGAATGCTAGCTGAAAAAGCAATCTATTAAATGGATTGCTCTTCTTTTCTAAAACAATGTTGCTTACTATTAGCAAAGCGAACTAACATTAACATAACAGGCACCTCTACTAAGACACCGACAACAGTCGTTAAAGTAGCTCCAGAAGAAAGTCCAAAAAGTGAAATAGCTACCGCTACCGCTAATTCAAAAAAGTTAGAAGCACCAATCATGCCGCAAGGTGCTGCTATTGAGTATGGCAGGTTGACTTTATATGCTATAGCAAAAGTAATTCCAAAGATTAGTAAAGTTTGAATAATCAAAGGAATAGAAATCAATAGAATATTAAGCGGCTGATTCATAATATGGTTACCTTGGAAAGAGAAAATAATAATCAAAGTCAATAATAGGCCTAAAGAAGTGTAACGATCAAAAGATGGAATAAAGGTATTCTCTAAGTAATCATTGCCTTTATTTGAGATAATAATGCGACGTGTAACCATACTCATTAAAAGCGGAATAACAATAAAAAGTACAATAGATAATAATAGCGTCTCCCAAGGAATAGCAATATTCCCCATCTTTAATAAGAAACTAACAATTGGCACATAAGCTACTAAAAGGATCAAATCATTGGTTGCCACTTGAACCAAAGTATAAGCACTGTTTCCTCGAGTCAATTTCGACCAAACAAAGACCATAGCAGTACATGGAGCTGCTCCTAAGAGAACGGCACCCGCTACATATTCAGAAGCTAATTCAGCTGATAAGAAACGACCATAGATAATATTAAAGAATAAATAAGCGATAAAATACATGGTAAGTGGTTTGATCACCCAGTTGACCATCCAAGTAATATATAAGCCCTTAGGATTTTTTCCAATATTCTTAACACTATTAAAATCTATTTTCAACATCATAGGGTAAATCATAATCCATAGGAGAATAGTTGTAGGAATGGAAACATTATAGAATTCAAATTGCCCGAGAAAGACTGGTATTTGAGGAATGAATTTTCCAATTAACACACCCATCATCATACAAACCAACACCCATAAGGTTAAGTTTTTTTTCAAACGATTTCATTTCAACTTGATTCATAAAAAACCTCCTATAATTGACTAATTTCGGCAACTAATTCTTTGACTTTTTGATCAATCGAAGCAATCACTTCTTTAAATGCTTCATCTGATTTACCACTGGGATCTTCTAAGCCCCAATCCTCTTTGCGATCATTAAAAGGAAGAAACGGACAATTCACATTACAGCCCATAGTGATCAAATAGTCGATTTCAGCTAGTTCAGTGATTAATTTAGGCTGCTGGTTAGCTTCCATATCTATCTGGTAGATATCTTTCATTAAACGCACAGCCTCTTGATTAATTTGATCTTTTTCTTCCGTTCCAGCTGAATATGCCTCAATTACACCTTGACCATAACGTTTGGCAAGCGCTTCTGCTATTTGGCTTCGACATGAGTTATGAACACAGACAAATGCTACTTTTTTCATTTTACAACTCCTTTAAATAGCTAACTGCTTAAAACTTGTTGATTTCTCTATCAGTAGGCTTAGTTAAAACATTGAGATTTGACATAAAGCGATTTCGCCCTTGATTAGAAATACGATCGTAAACCCATTTCCCTTCCTGACGCTCTTTAACAATGCCTGATCCAACTATTTTTTTCATGTGGTAAGACAATCCCGATTGAGAATGGTCAAGTTGCTCAAGTAATACACAAGCACACTGTTCCCCCTTCTTCAAAAGCTGCAAAATAACTAAACGATTCTCATCACTTAACGCTTTGTCTTAATCAACCATCACCTTTAAATCTTCCATTTTATCACCTCACATCAAATCTTATTGATGTTTCAGCATATAACAAATGTACCCTTATACCAATTTGTTTTGATATGAGGCTTGGCTTTAATCTTCTTTATAAGTGAGGTATTGAGGTCTATCGGATAAGGCTATTTCTCCATCATTAACTTTTATCCATCTATCCTCTAATAGATGACGATATGCTCCATCAGCAAGTGGTATTTTAATCGAACCATGTTTTTCTTTATTCAAAGCAAAGATCCCCATCAAACATTCTTCATGGTTTTGATACTTAACCCAAACAGCTTCTAAGTCATCATCGCCACCCACTTCAAAACTTCCTTCACAAGGAATATACTCCTTTTTAATTTGGATTAAGTCCGCTAAATACTCTGAAAAAGTCGACTCATT
Organism: Facklamia sp. P13064; assembly: GCF_050409425.1. Taxonomy (NCBI): domain Bacteria; kingdom Bacillati; phylum Bacillota; class Bacilli; order Lactobacillales; family Aerococcaceae; genus Facklamia; species Facklamia sp. P13064. The sequence goes on from NZ_JBNUPM010000004.1 coordinate 45,338, forward strand.
AGACCAGTCGATTGGATCTTTTTCAAAAAGATTAGGTAAATGATTAGCTTGAATCTCTTGTCCATTATAGATTAAATGCGCACCACGTAAAAAGAGGTTAAAGGCTGTTATTTGTTCTAACGAGTGCTTATCCTTAATTCTTGCTGCAATACGTTTTTGATCATGATTTTCTAAAAAACGTAATTTAGTGAAGTTGGCAGGATAAATCCAATTTTGTCGATTTAAACTAGTAAGGTAAGCAGATAAAGGTTGATTTTCTTCTAAATAAGCAACCCAATCATTAAAAATATCATAATCATAGGTCAAATCAAAAGCTTGATAGACTTCGGAGTCTGACAGTCCGGTCATAGCTTGTTTTCTTGTTTCGAGAATAAATGAAGGCTCAACGCTCTCTGCTAACCACACTAAGTCAGGATTAACTTCTTTAACTGCTTCACGAGCAGCCAACCAAAAATCTAAAGGAATTAAAGAAGCTACATCACAGCGAAAACCATCAACGATTTTGGCATAGTCCATTAAAGTCTCAATTTGATAATCCCATAAGTCAAAATTGTCATTATAATCCAAATCGATAATATCTGTCCAATCACCAATCTGATTACTAAAACTGCCGTCTGGTTTTTGATAAAACCATTGAGATTTTTGATTGCTTAAAAGACTGTCTGGAGAGGTATGATTATAAACGATATCAATCATCACTTTCATACCCGCTTGATGAATTTGATCCACTAAATGAATAAAATCCTCGCGACTACCTAACTCTGAGTGAATGCCGCGATAGTCTTTTATGGCATAGGGTGATCCTTTTGTGCCCTTTCGTTTAATCTTTCCGATCGGATAATGAGGCAAAAACCAAACCATATCAACCCCTAACTTTTTTAAACGTGGAATTTCAGCTTCCGCCTCTTTAAAACTACCTTCTTTTGAAAAGTTACGGGTAAATATACTGTAAATTACCAGCTTCCTTAACTCTAATGCACTTTCTTTAGCCATCCTAGTCCTCCTGTTTGTAACTTTTTTTATTAATTTTGCAAACGATTGCAAACCTTTATTCTTAAAGCTATAATTATTATAACAAAAGTTAAAATTATAGGAGGAATACCATGACAATTCTATCAAAAATTTCTAAGGCTAGCTTGATTTTAGCGGCTAGTTCTCTCATATCTCTGCCGAGCGCTTCAGCTGCGTCTGACAGTCCTGATGCTTTTACGCTCTATTCTAACAAAAGTGAAACTCAAGAGGCTTTAACTAACTATGCTAAAACATGGGGTGAGGCTAATGGAGTGGATGTTACAGTTAAAGTCTGTTCTGGTTCCTGTACTCTAGGTGACCAATTGAAATCAGATTTCACAGCGGGTGACGGTCCTGATGTCTTTGTTATTGAAGGGCAAGGAGGCTACGATATCTGGGCTGATTTCCTCACTCCTCTTGAAGGTGATTGGATTGATCAAACTGAATTTGAATTTAAACAAGGTGATGAAGTCTATGGTTTCCCTGTTTCAGTTGAAGGCTATGGTTTAGCTTATAATGCAGACCTTTTAGAAAAAGCAGGCATTGATCCAGCTAGTTTAGATTCTTTTGAAGCAGTCAAAGCTGCTTTTGAAGATTTAGAAAATCGTAAAGAAGAATTAGGACTGACTTCAGTTGTAGCAAATGCTACTAAAGAAGGCGAAACATGGATTATGGGTAATCATGACTTCAACGCTTATCTTGGATCCGGTTTAGAAAATGGTGACCGTACTGTTACAGAAATGACCCTTAAAGGTGAAGTCGATGAAGACCGTATGGCAAACTATGCGGATTGGGTAGAGCTTCTCTTCCAACATACTGACAAGCAAATGTTAACAGTAGGTACACAAGAAGACATGGATATTGCTTTTGCTACAGGGCAAGCAGCTTTCCTTCATCAAGGAAACTGGAAAGATCCCAACTTAGCAGAATTAGAGGCTGATTTCAAAATGGGCTTCATTCCTTATCAAACACTAGGAACTGATGCAAATGCTGATGGTCTCTTTATTGGTGCTCCATCATATTATGTTGTGAATAAAGAATCTGGCGCAATGGAATCTATCAATAAATTCTTCCAAGACATGGTGGATACTCCTGAAGGTCAAGACTATATTGTAAACCAAGCCAATATGATCTCACCTTTCTCAACCACTGAAGAAACACCACAAGCGCCAATGTCTGCATTCTTAGCACAATGGATTGTTGATGAAAAGCCAGTTTACTCCTTTGATTCGACTTATTTTATGCCTGATGGTTTCGGTATGAATAACCTAGGCCCTATCTATGGTCAATTTGCTCAAGGTAACATTGACAAAGATGAATTCATTCAACTAATGTCTGAAGAAATTTCACAACTTTCAGAATAAAAGGTTAATTTAGCAGTGTTCTTAAAGGGACTAGAGGGTTTCTTCTAGTTCCTTCATTTATAAGGAGGGTTCTTATGGCATCTGCCTCTCATAAAAAATCTCGTAGTAAACGGCAGCGTCGCAATTTTATTTTTTTAGTGGCCCCTGCTTTTATTGCACTTACTTTAGTGATTTTCATTCCCTTCGTGATGGGCATTTATTATTCATTTACGAATTGGGGCGGGATTATTAAGCCTGTTGCAGATTTTATTGGTTTGGGTAATTATAAAGAAAGTTTTGCCGATTCTCGTTTTCGTTATTCTCTGATGGTTACCTTTATTTTTGCTTTTTTTAATATAATTATTATTAATTTAGTCGCTTTTACTTTAGCTATGATTGTTTCTAGTCAAGTTAAAGGTAGAGATATTTATCGTGCGGGCTTCTTTGTTCCTAATCTAATTGGTGGAATTGTCTTGGGTTATATTTGGCAATTTATCTATAATAATGTTTTTCCTCAAGTTGGAGAATTGTTGGCTTTCGATTGGCTGGTTGAAAATCTCTTCTTAGGTTCTCCGCGTCTAGCTGTTTCTGCCTTGGTTTTAACTTCAACTTGGCAATATGCCGGTTATATTATGATGATTTATTACGCGGGCTTGCAAAACGTTCCTCGTTCATTGTATGAATCTGCTTCCTTAGATGGAGCCAATTGGTGGGGAAAGCTACGCCACATTACTTTACCAATGATTATGCCATCATTTACTGTTTCTTTATTTTTAACCATTAATAATTCCTTTAAAATATTCGATGTCAATTACTCCTTGACGGGTGGTGGCCCTTCTATGATGTGGAATAGTGAAGCCATCAAGTCTACTGAGTTTATCACTATGAATATTTATAATACTGCTTCTGTTGAAAATAATTTAGCTTATGGTCAAGCTCGAGCAGTAATTCTTTTTGTTATTCTAGTCATTATTAGTCTTAGTCAGACTTATATTACAAAACGTCAGGAGGTCGAAATGTAATGTCAATTATCAAATGGAAAAAGTTTTTCTTGGAGTTGTTCGCCCTCTTAGTTTTTGTCTTATTTATCAGCCCCTTACTGTTAATATTTATTAACTCAGCCAAATCCTCTCGCGAAATATTAGTCAATCCACTCTCACTGCCTGAAAATTGGGGACAAATATGGGAAAACTTCCTTACTATTTGGAACAACCCCTCTATTGATTATCCTAGTTCTTTTTTATCATCAGTAATTATTACTGTCACTTCCTTGGCTCTAATTAGTCTGGTCAGTTCATTAGCTGCTTGGGGATTAGTGAGATACAAATCAAAAACTTCTTCACTCATTTTTTATATGTTTGTGGCTTCAATGGTTATCCCTTTCCAAGTCGTCATGTATCCACTGATTACTTGGTTTAGAATCCTATCCATGAATGTAACTGAACCCCTAATGAATTTCTCACTCTTGAGATCTTATCCTGGGATAATCTTGGCCTACATTGGCTTTGGAATGGGCATGTCTGTCTTTATGTTTCATGGTTTTTTAAAGGGTGTCCCACTTGAGATTGAAGAAGCTGCCGAAATAGATGGTGCTAACAAACTACAAACTTTCTTTTATGTAGTCATGCCCATTATGAAACCAATCTATGTTACGATTATTATTTTAAATGGCATTTGGATCTGGAATGATTTCTTACTGCCGATGCAATTGTTAGGTGTCGGTAATGACATTCAAACATTACCGATTGCTATTTCAAACTTTGCCGGTTCCTACACTAAACAGTGGGATATGATTTTATCTTCATCCTTAATGATTATGATTCCAATCATTATTGTTTTCCTCTTTGCTCAAAAACAAATCCTTAAAGGCATGGTTGATGGAGCAATTAAATAAAACAAACTAAATAGAGATCCTGCCAGACAAATCAAAGAAGGATCTCTATTTTTATTAGCTTTTGAGGAAACTATAACAATATTCAAGCTCTCATAAAATCAATCATAATGCAAAAAACAAAACAATCTATTAAACAAAAATTAGCTTTATTAGTAGAAATAGCCGTCATTTGATATAATGAATTTAAAAAATCTAAAAGGAGGTGTCTATCTTGGATATACGTCAGATTAAATATTTTATTGCTGTAGCAGAAACAAAAAACATTTCTCACGCTGCTAAAAGTCTTTTTATTACTCAACCTACACTTTCCCAAGCAATTAAAAAAATTGAACTGGAACTAGATACACAACTTTTTACTTATTCAGAAAAAGAAATGACGCTTACTCATACCGGTAAAATTCTTTATGACAGGGGGAAAAACTTGACCGAAGCTTTCGATGAACTAGTTCTTGAAATTCAAGGCTATAATCATAATCCAGCTGAAATAATGAAAGTCGGATTAACTTCTCTCTTTGCCATTCAATTCATGCCTCAAATATCAAAATTTATTGCTACCCATTCCAACTTGGAATTGGTCCTAGTTCAAGATGGGTCTCGTCATCTTCAACAATTGCTTGCTGAGGGTACAATTGACATTGGCCTCGTTTCTTTTCCTAAGATTGAAGAAGGCATTCATATTGAACCTTTAAACACGACCACTCAAGGATATAAGGTCAGTGTTGTTCTACCTAAAAGCAACCCACTCTCTAGTCGTGCTTCGCTTGAATTTAAAGATTTAAGAGACGAAAATTTCTGTAATCTAACTGATAATTTTATGCTAGGTGAAATGTTACCTAAACGCTGTCGCAAGGTTGGGTTCGATCCAAATATTGTTCTAGTCAACAATGATTGGGAAGTGCTTACTCATAGCTTAAAAAGCTTAAACTCAATCTGCATTTTACCGAGTGAGTTTAAGCCTTTAAGCAAATTAGAAGAACTCGCTTGGGTTCCCTTGGAAGATCGCAATAACTATTATCCGATTGGTATTGCTTTGCGAAATAATTATACATTGACACCAGCGATGAATGAATTTATATCCATCATAAAATCAAATTAACCCATTTCTGCTAAACGATGTGCGGTCTCTTCTTGATTTAAGACGCGGTTACCACCTTTTGCTAAGGCAATCATTTCAAATTCTCCTGGGAATGGAATAAACGGACCAATAAATGCTGTTCTTTTCTTGACTTCATTTCTTAAAAATTCCGAATGAGCCATTCCGCCTGTCATTGAAACGGCATCAACTGGACCGCCTATCGTAGCTGCCAAACAAGCGATTGTTTTCGCAATCCCTAAAGCCATAGCTTCAAGTACTAACTTAGCTTCTTCATCTCCATCAACAGCTCGTTGCTCGATCAATCTTAAATCCTTTGTTTGAAAATAAGAGTATAAGCCCGCTTCGTTTCTAGCAAATTTATAAAACGCATCGACTCCCCTTTCTTTGATTAGAGGGATTAAATTTTTAATAGCAATTCCACCAGAGCGTTCTGCTGAGAACATTACCTCATCGTCTGAAATAAAATCAACAATTTCACCACCTTGATGAGCACTAGCTGAACAGCCTCCTCCCATATGAACCACTATAATTTTAGCCTCTTGATAACTTTTCCCCATATCACTCGCTACTCGTCTAGCAACCGCCCGCATATTCAAATGATGTCCAATACTTTTACGACTCACTCCTTTTATGCCAGTCAGTCTAGCTACGTCTGACATTGAGTCGACTGTAATTGGATCATATATATATGCGTTGGTACCCGGTTTCCCAAAGTGATTGATTACGGCTTGTGCTAATTTGGCACCTAGGTTTGAAGCATGTTCAATAACTGGATGGAATTCTAGACGATCTAATAGCTCGTTATCAACTAGAATAGCCCCTGACTTCACTGGACCAATGCCCCCTCCACGGCCTACGGCAGTGTCAAGGTCTTTGGTTAAATGATGCTCTTCTAATAATGATAAAACATCTTGGGAACGCATTTCAAACTGATCAAAAACATGTGGAAAATGACTGATTTCCTCATTAGTATAGAGAATTTCATCTTTCCAGATTTCTTGATCGTTTTCAAAATAAGCTATCTTAGTTGATGTAGCTCCCGGATTAATGACAATAATTTTGTTCATTTTATTCCCCCTTATCCATCATTAACTGAGCTAATAGAATAGAGGCATATTTTTCACTAGCCGAAGCACTTCTCGAAGTTAAGATAATCGGTACGCGCGCTCCCATTATAATACCAGCCATCTCGCCGTCACCAAATAGCAAGAGTGACTTGGATAGACTATTACCAGCGACAATATCTGAAGCAATGATTAAATCAGCATCTCCTCTAATTGCTCCAGACCAATTTTTTTCTGCTGCACTTGTCGGTGATAAACTAATATCTAAAGATAAGGGGCCTTCTATAATTGCCTGCGAATTATCTGACTCCTCAGCGATTTCAGCAAAGTTAACAGAAGATGGCAATTTAGGAATTAAGGTTTCAGCTGCAGATAACAGAGCTACTTTAGGCTTTTCTACACCTAATTTGTGAAATACTTCCACTCCATGTTGGATAATTGTTTTATACTCTTCTTTATTCGGTTGCAAAACCATGCCACCATCACTTATGCCTAACAAACGATCAAGTTTGGGAATGGATAAAACGGCCATGTGGGTTAATAAGCCACTTTTGACAATTCCTGTCTCTTTAGCAACGACTTGTTTCAATAACTTTCCGGTGGAAAGCTTCCCTTTCATAATCGCACCAGCTTTACCTTCACGGACTAAACGAACTGCTTCAAAAGCTGCCTGTGAGTCGTTGGATTCGTCAATGATTTCGTAATCTTCTGCTGATAGTTGATAATTTGCAATGATTTTTTCTAATTGCTCCTTATCATCAATAAAGATCATCTTCAAGCCTTCTTCTTGAATGGCTTTTTTTGCACTTTTCATTACCTCATCGTCTGCAGCTTTTACTACAGCTAGGACGAATTTGTTTTTGCTAGATCTTTCTTTTTGTTTGAAGGACTTAATTTGTGAAATGAACGACATAACTTTCCTTCTTTCTTACTTTGTTTTTATAATTCTAAACGATAATCTTCCTCGGTTACTAATGGCACCGCTTGGGTAAAAACGTATTTAAAGACGAAGCCTAAACTAACAGGAACTACCACAAAAGCAACAAAAGTAATTAGGAGGTTTATCAATGAGAAACCACCACTTACTAAGTTCAGATGATTTATCGGACCAACCAGTCCACTAAAACCAAATCCTGCACTCATCGGTGTTCCTTGAATATTGAACAAAGCAGCCATCATCCCACAGACTGCAGCATTACATATAATCGGAATCATTGTCTTAGGATTTTTAACCACAATGGGCATTGACATCTTAGGTGAACCAATAAAGTGGGCCAAGGCTGTTCCTGAACCATTTACATTCCATCCCATAATAGCTAATCCAAAACCACAAGCACAAATACCAAGGTTTCCAGCTCCCGAGCCTATACCTGAAAGTCCTACAGCTAAAGCAATTCCTACCGTTGTAATTGGAGAGACTATCAAGATCGAAAAAACAATAGCAATTAAAATACACATTATAATCGGTTGAAGTGTTAATAAGCTAGCCACGCCTTGTCCAATTAGCACAGTAATACCTTTGACATAAGGCAAAATCCAATGGCCTATACTCCCTACTAAAGCTAACATTAAAGTGGGAATTACAATAATTGTGTATGATTTTAGCTTGTTTCCAATTAATAATATCACAAAAGCAGCTAATGCAGATGTTAAGCCGACATTAATGACGTCCCCTGTTCCATTCAGGGTAAGGGCGCCACCAACGAATTGAACCGCACCCCCTCCATACATTGCAGCTAGACCAATTGAGGCAGCTTGGATTGGATTAAATTTAAAATTCAATCCAATCATGACACCACTGACTAATCCTAGCATAGAGTTTGACATGGCCAGAACACCTAATAAAGGTGATCCCGGCGCGATAGCTCTAACCAGTTCTGTTAAGAGGGCGCCAGGAATTAATACGATTACCGTACCTAGAGCTAAACCATTAAGAATATTCATTGCAAATTGTTTACCGGTCATTTTATTTTCCATCATATAAATCTCCTTTTAATTTGCTATTGGTGAATTCCTTGATCTAAAAGTATTTCAGCAGCATCCATTATGGTTTCTGTTAGGCTTGGGTGGTTATGAATTGTTAATACCAAATCTTCAGCTGTCATTAAATTTTCAATTGCCAAGGTGATTTCTCCAATTAATTCACTTACTTCTGGACCAACCATTTGAGCCCCTATCAAACGATTTGTTTCTTTATCGGAGATTAAACGAACAAATCCTTCTTTTTCATTCATTGATAGAGCACGACCATTGCTTTGGAACATGAATTTTGCTTTTTTGACATTGATTCCTTGATCCTTAGCTTGTTTTTCAGTTAATCCGACTGTCGCAATTTCTGGATAAGTATAGCAGACTGTTGGAATAACTGAATAATCAACTGCTACTCCTGCATGACCAGCAATTGCTTCAGCTGCAACTTTTGCTTCATAACTCGCTTTATGAGCTAAAGCCGGTCCTGCGACAATATCGCCAATCGCGTATATGTTATTTTTATTGGTTTGTCCTTTCTCATTAACTGGAATTAAACCTTTATCATCAACCTTAACTCCGGCCAACTCTAAACTTAAGAGATCCGTATTAGGAACTCTTCCTACTAAAACCGCTACTTTATCAGCTGAAAGGTCTTCTTTTTTCTCTTTAACAGAATATGAAACGGTCACTTTTCCTTCTTTGTCTACTGCTGATTCAACGGTTGCTTTAGTAATTATGTCAATACCCTTGTTTTTCATCTGTTTAATAACTGGCTTGGTCAAATCACTTTCAAAACCATTAAGAATTCGATCACTTGCTTCAATGACTGTTACCTTAGTACCTAAATTAGCATAGGCTCCGGCCAATTCCATTCCGATATAGCCGCCACCAATTATAATTAAGGATGCTGGAAGTTCTGTTAAATTAAGTAGTCCTGTCGAATCAATAATGTTTTCACTAAATGGTAGACCTGAAAGTTCAATTGGACGACTACCAGTAGCTATAATCACATTCTTAAACTGATAGGTCTCGCCCATTTCTCCTTCTTTTACAACATGAACAGTCTGGTCAGAAGTAAACATTGCTTCGCCATGGATTATTTCCACTTTATTCTTTTTCAATAAGGCTTGAACGCCAGCTGTTAGTTTTTTGACTACTTCATTATTCTTCCAATCTTGTAGAGCCGTAAAATCCAGACTTGCGTCTCCATATTCTAATCCATAAGGCGTTTTGTTTTTAGTCTTAACGTATTCATTTCCGACCGTAATCATTGCTTTTGAAGGAATACAACCAACATTTAAGCATACTCCCCCTATTTGATCTTTCTCAATGATGAGTACTTTCTGACCTGTTTGTGCCGCTCGAATGGCGGCAACATATCCCCCCGGTCCAGATCCAATTACAATCGTATCAGCTTCTTTTGCAAAATCTCCTACTACCATTTGTCAATCACCCTTCCGATAATAATAAATCTGGATTATTTAGGTATTCTTTCATTAAATTAATTGCTTTTTGAGCGGTTACACCATCCACTACTCGATGGTCAAAAGCAAAAGATAATTTTAACACAGGTTTTAATACTGGATTCTTCTCTTCATCTGGTAAGAATTGTTCTTCAATTCGACCTACACCCAAAATAGCTACTTCAGGTTGGTTAATAATAGGTGTAGACCAAACTCCACCTGTTGCTAAGCCACCCACATTGGTTAAAGTCATAGAGCCATTATCCATATCTGTTGTTTCTAACTCTCCATTTTGAGCTTTATCCGCTAGAGTTTGGATTTCTTGAGCTATTTCAAATAGACTCTTTCTTTCTGCGTTACGAATCATAGGAACATATAAGCCTTTAGGAGTGTCGGTAGCTACGCCAATATGATAGTAATTATGGTAATATATTTCTCCCTTTTCAAGATTCATAGAAGCGTTTAGTTCTGGGAAACGTTTCAACATAGCCACTAGAACTTTCACAAAATATGCAGAATAGGTTAACTTAATATCTTTATTCTTAGCAATTTGTTTCATTCGATTACGATGTTCCACTAAAGCTGAAACTTCTACTTGATCAAATACCGTTACGTGAGGTGAAACTCGCTTACTTTCAACCATGGCTTTAGCAATTACTCTACGCATCATGCTCAGTTTTTCCACTCGATCTTCAGCCATTGCTTCAGTAGCTACTGGAGTCGCGCTAGAAGTAGACACTTGATTTTCAACGACTGCTTGACTTACTTGTTTATTTGAAGTTTCTTCGCTAGGGGCTACAGTTTGACCTGTTTCTAAGAAATGATCGATATCTTCTATCGTAATCTTACCGTGATTTCCTGTGCCGATTACTTTCGAAAGGTCAACCCCCTTGCTACGAGCATATTTACGTACTCTAGGAATAGCCATCTTACGAATATCATCCGATACAGCTTCCGTTCTATTAGTATCTTTTTCTTCCACTAGATCCACTGTATCTGATGTATTGGAGCTGTTTTCTTCAACCAGATTATCTTGAGAATCTGGTTGAGCAACATTTTCTACTTGGCTCCCCACTTCCTCTCCTTCAAGAGCTATATCGGCAATAGGCTTGCCTACTAAAGCAATTTCACCTTCTTCAGCATATAGCTTAGAAATTGTTCCGGATACAGGTGAAGGCAATTCAACAGCAGCTTTATCACTTTGTATTTCCAAAATGATTTGGTCTTCTTCAACCTTATCTCCAACTTTAACATGCCAGGTGAGCACTTCTGCTTCATGAGTACCTTCACCAGCATCAGGTAATATAAATTGATACATCAAAATGCCTCCTTTTAGAATTTAAATGTTTCTAGAGCCTGTTCATAGATATCATTCTCATCTGGTATCCAAACTGACTCCGCTGCCCCAAAGGTATAAACAGTATCAGGTGAGGTTACACGCGCAACAGGTGCATCTAAATCCATAAAGCAACGTTCACTAATATCTGAAGCTATCTGACCAGCAATTCCTGCAAGTCGTTGCGATTCTTGTAAAACAACTGCACGATGAGTTTTTGCAATCGAAGACTGAATTGTTTCAAAGTCATAAGGAGCTACGGTACGTAAATCGATTACTTCTGCTTCAATTCCTTCTTGTGCTAATTTGTCAGCAGCCTTAACTGCCAACCCTACCATTAGTCCATAGCCAATTAAAGTAATATCTTTTCCTTTACGGACTACATTCGCCTTATCTAACGGTACAGTATAATATTCTTCAGGTACTTCGCCTTTAACTGAGCGATATAATTTTAAATGTTCTAAGAAAACAACTGGATCGTTCGATTCAACAGATGAAATGAGTAAACCTTTTGCGTCATAAGCAGAAGAAGGAATAACTACACGTAAGCCAGGAACTTGAGCCATCATTCCTTCCAATGAATCAGAGTGTAATTCAGGTGTGTGAACTCCCCCACCATATGGAGCACGAATGGTTACAGGCATTTGACGAGTTCCACCATAACGAAAGCGAAAACGAGAAATTTGAGCCACTAGAGGATCCATTGCTTCTAAGATAAAACCAGAAAATTGTATTTCTGGAATAGGACGAAAACCTTCTGTAGCCAAACCTGTTGCCATGCCTAAGATAGCTGATTCTGCTAACGGTGTGTCAAACACACGATTTTTCCCAAATTCTTCTTGTAATCCATCGGTAATTCTGAAAACACCTCCGTTTAAACCGACATCTTCACCAAATATTAAGGTTTTGTTGTCACGGCTTAAAACTTCTTTAAGTCCTGCTGTAATTGCTTGTGCTAGTGTTAATACTGCCATCTTATCTCATCTCCTTTGCTTCATACTTCTTAATTTGTTCTAAAATACTTGGCGGAGTCACTTCAAACATGTTCTTCAAGAAATCAGAAACTTTTTGAGCAGGCTCTTGTGCCATACGTGCCATCGCTTCTTTCACTTCACTCTTCAAATCTTCAATGACTTGATTTTCTTTTTCTTCTGACCATAAGCCTTTTTCTGTTAAATAATTGCGAAGACGAATAAGTGGATCTTTTGCCATCCATTCTGCTAGTTCATCGTCTCCACGATAACGTTTTGGATCATCCGACATCGTATGCGGTCCAAAACGATAAGTCAAGGCTTCAATTAATACAGGACCGTTACCCGCTATCGCATATTCACGTGCTTTCTTGACTGTTGCATACATTGCGACTGGATCCATGCCGTCTACTTGTACAGCAGTAATACCTGCTGCAACCGCTTTTTGAGCCAAGGTTTGAGCAGCTGTTTGTTGTGCCACTGGAACAGATATACCATATCTATTGTTTTGAACAACTGTAATTAATGGTGCTTGATAAGCTCCTGCGAAGTTGATTCCTTCATAGAAGTCACCTTGTGACGTTGCTCCATCTCCACAAAGAGCCAGTACAACTGATTTTGAATCGTTGAATTTTTTACCAATGGCTACACCCGCTGCTGGAGGTAAAGTTCCTCCTACCATTACTTGGGGAGCATATGCATTAAAATCCTGCTCAAATTGGTTACCTGCAACATGGCCCTTATACCATAGGAACCCTTGATACATAGGCAATCCGTGACGAATCAATACTCCTAAATCTCTATAAGTCGGAACTAAGAAATCATCACGAGTTAAGGCAGCCAATGAGCCGAATTGACTCGCTTCTTGCCCTCCTGCCGTTGCATAATTTCCCAAGGCTCCTTGGCGATTTAAAATAATTGTTCTCTCATCGAGAGCACGACCCCAAACAATATCTTCCATCAAAGATACTAACTCTTCATCTGTTATTGATTTCAATGTTTCTGGATCAACAACTTTTCCATTTTCGTCTAAAACTTGAACCATTTCAAAAGGTTTGGCATACTGATCAACAACTTGGTTAAAGTCAACACTACTTAGCTTCTTCACCATGTTTTCACTACCTTCCATTATATTTTTTATTAAGCGCTTACAATTTTATTATAAGTTTTGTTTCAACAAAGGTAAAATACATAAAATCTATGATGCTATTGATTTTATCCTCAAGCTAAACAAAACCCTTAAAATAATTGACAAAGAGCTGTCTTCTCTTGGTTTACATTTTGGTGGTGTGTTTCTCGACTAATTGATCGAGATCATTTTCTAATTCATTTCCAATGACTTGACGATAGCTATAAGGATCATCCAAAGAAAAATAAAAATAGTTATCCCTTAAATAAGCTAATTTTTTCTCTACTTTAACTTTCAATTGCCATTCATTTTGTCTGAAAACAACCACTCCGATATTTTCTGGTGTATTAAGTCCTCCACAATTTAATCGTTCATGAATATATCGGCTCTTAACAATGTCTCCTTCATAGATCAGTTTGCCACTCTTTTTAGCTGTCTTTTCAAACAAAGCCGTCGAATACATCAAGCAGTCACCTTCTGATAATTTCCATAGATTTGCTTCACTTTGACCGGCTAATACCCCCTCAAATTGATTTGTCCCCTTCTCAATAACTTGATCAAAATAACTCATTTGACGTTTTTCATCAAACCAAACTCTTGCTTTCATTTTTCCTTCCTACCCCCTATATAAAAATTAGATATACAAAATTGTATATCTAATTTTTATCTTAATTTACTCGATTTTTGGTTGTTCCAGTTTTAATGACATCTAATGTAGCGTTTAGGCCGCCTTCTACTAAGTTTTTTACTGATTCATCCGTATAAAATGCAATATGAGGAGAATAAATCACCTTAGGATGGTCTAATACTTTTACAAAGACTTCATCTTCAATTTCCTTGTCTGAAAAATCTTTGGGAATATAAGGCGCTTCATGTTCATAGGTATCCAGTCCAGCTCCTAATAGGATGCCCTCATCTAAAGCATTTAGTAGTGCCGTCGTATCAATTACTGATCCTCTTGCCATATTTAATAAGACTGCTCCTTGCTTAAACTTCTTAAACATCTTCTCATCAAATAAGTGGTGATTTTCCTCAATAGCAGGTATGTGTAAAGAAACAATATCTGCTTGTTCTACTGCCTGTTCTATCGAAGATTGATACTCTAATAAATCCTTCAGTTCATCATTTGGGTATAAATCATATCCAACTATTTTAGCGCCCATCCCTTTAAAAATTTGTGCGACACATTGGCCAATATGACCGGTACCGATAATTGCAACGGTCATATTTCCGATTACTCGACCTCTAATATTTGGTGTCCAAGAAAAATTATGCTTCTTCACTTGTTCTTGAATAGCATCATAATGCCGAATAAGATTCATCGCCGTCAAAGCTGACCATTCTGCAATTGATTCTGGTGAGTAAGTAGGGACATTGGAAACGATCAAATGATGACGTTTAGCCATTTCCAAATCATACATATCCACTCCAGCACTTCTTTGAGCGATCTGTTTAATGCCAAATGCCTCTAACTTAGCATAAATCGATTGCTCTAAAGGAGCCACTTGGGATAAGGTGACCCCATCATACCCTTCTACTTGGTAAATTGTCTTTTCAGTTAAAATATCTTGCAACATCTTAACTTCTACATTGGCTTTATTGGCCCAAGCCTCAACTATCGGTCTTTCTTCATCCCGGATACCAAATGCGATTATTTTTGTCATAATGACTCTCCTTTCTTTTTCACACTTATTCTATAAATAAACGTTTTTAAATACAAACAATTACTCTTTTTTTACAAAGTATCTCCACAGCCTAAAATTTTTGGTCTAAGCTCGAAGTCTCAATAGAAAAAACCTCCTTTTATAAGATTGTGATGGCCACAAAACAATCACAAACAGGAGGTCCCTTATAGAAAAATTTAACACAAAACGAATGACTGCACTCGCACAAGGTGAGTCTGTTCAGTAATTTTGCGCCTAGCCTTAGAAGATGCCATTAACTTTTTGCTGAACAAAGAGCGGTCGATCCTTCTTAATTTTAAAAATAGGAAGCCGAAGGCTAACAAAAACACCCCATAAAAAGATTATGTTTGTCTTCATTGTGGCCCTGCTTTTGCTCCTATTAGACGTGGAAATGATTCAAAAGAAGCAATTAATCAACAAATCCAGCGAATCAGCAAAGTGAAAGAACAATTTCCTCATACAGCAGCTCTGGAGAAAACGATTTTTTGTTATATCACAGAGTATGATGCAAAGTTCAGACATCGGATACATGAAGCTTTGATAAAGTCCGCTTCAAACTTCAACACCTTGTGGATCAAAAAGGAGCTGTTCACAAAAAAATAAAAAGAGAGCTAACAATGCGCTAAGTAGCTTGAATGGATGAGTCAGCGCCCTTTGCTTCCCTCGCCTTTTAGCTGAGCATACTTGCAAGGCAAATATTCAATCATATCAATGCAATCGACAGCTCATCAAAATGCGAGCTGACTATTAGAAAAGAGTAAAAATGCTGGTCTGTTTATTATAATTTTGCGATCTAGCTTACACTATTAATTTGACACTAAGAAAATCATAATAAAATTGACTCCCTTCTAAAATCTTTGAAAGGCAAAGTAATTAAATTCTTTGATCCATGAAATGCATTATTGCCAGAAACTATTAGCAAGAATCTTTCTGAAAGAAATCAATGATAAGCATCCGCAAGAAACAGGATAGCCATTTCTTTTACTGTTGAAATATTAATACTGTCCTTAGCGATAATAAGTTTGGGTGAGTTTCAACAATTTAGTCTTGACAGTTTCTGTTAATTGTTCTTTCGTCATACGCCATTTCCAGTTTCCTCCTAATGTTGCAGGAGTGTTCATTCGTGATTGGTTATCTAGGTCCAAAAGATCTTGCATACGAAAAATTGCTAAGTAAGATCGTGACATAGCAATTCCACGATTTAGACAATCAGCTATACTTTCGTCTTTTAATTCTCCTAGATAATTTTTTATTTTATCTATAGACGCCGGACTCGCTGTATCTTGTGCCCATCCCCTAGCTGTTTCATTGTCATGAGTGCCAACATAAGCTATTGAATTGTGTGGATAGTGGTGGGGGAGATCTGGTGAGTCACCCACTTCCTCAAAACCAAACTGTAAGATTTTCATCCCAGGAAAACCGGTCGCTTCTCGCATAGCAATCACGTCAGCTGTCATAAAACCTAAATCTTCAGCGATAATATTTAAGTCTCCTAACGCTTCATTGACAGCAGCAAACAAATCATAACCTGGTCCTTTAGACCATGCTCCTTCAGCGGATGTTTTAGCCGAAAGCGGAACTTGCCAAAAAGACTCAAACCCTCTAAAATGGTCGATTCGCACCCAGTCGTAAAGTTTAAAACTCTCTTTAAAACGTTGGACCCACCATTTATAATTTTGTTGACGATGATATTCCCAGTCATAAATTGGATTGCCCCAAAGTTGTCCATCGGTGGAAAAGTTATCAGGTGGCGTTCCTGCTACTAGAGTCGGATTGCCCTCTCTATCGACTTTGAATAATTCTGGATGGGTCCACATTTCTACGCTATCTCTCGAGACATAGATCGGCATATCTCCAATAATCTCAATCCCTTTTTGATTGGCATAGGCTTTTAAGGATTGCCATTGTTGGTAAAAAAAGAATTGGGTTATTCGATAATAATCAAGTCGTTCAGCTAAATCTAAACGATAGCTAGCTATAGCATCAGCCTCCCGTTTTCTTGCTGGTTCATCCCACTCATACCAAGCTTTAAGATCAAACGTTTCTTTAATCGCCATATATTCAGCAAAAGGATTTAACCAATCCTGATTTTCTTGTATAAATTGTTGGTAGCTATCACTTAGATTCTTGTTTTTAAAACGTTGAACGGCACTTTCCAAGATAGTTTGGCGACTTTTAAAGATTAAAGCATAGTCCACTGACTTTCTATCTTGGCCGAAGTCGATTCCTTCTATATCTTCTAACGTTAATAAATCTTCTTTTTGCAGTATGTCTAAATCAATAAAATAAGGATTTCCGGCATAAGCTGAAAAAGATTGATAAGGTGAATCTCCATAAGAAGTCGTTGTTAGAGGTAATATTTGCCAGTATTTTTGTTTAGTATCCGATAGAAAATCAACAAAATCATAAGCTGCTTGCCCAAAGGACCCAATTCCATAATCGTTGGGTAGCGAAGATATATGCATTAAAACCCCACTTGAACGTTCCATCTTTTCCTCCTTTGATTTAATCATTTGTTTATATTGCTTGTTCTTTTACATTCAGTCCTTCCCCACTCATCTATTAGTAATAGTCAACCATGACATATACCATTATCTTGAGTCTGCTCTACTTTATTTTTTCTCCCATCCTTAATAGAGTATGTTCATTATACCCATTCTGGCCCATTTTTCACTAATCCTTTATTCATCTAGATAGGTGATTATTTTTTTCCATTCTAAAAACAAATCATCTAAACGAAATCGCGCATTGGCTGGACTGGTAGAAGATAATTTAATTCCCCTAATACCCATATTTTTTGCATGATATTTTTGATAATACTTATAAGAAGTAGTTCCATTACAGAAAACTTGCTGAATAGATGCTTTGTCAAAAATCATTTTTAAATTAGAAGGAATTACATTTTTAATGCTAGCGTCACTCGAACCGACAATATCGCATTGATATATCGAATCATAAACGGCAATTTTATGATTCATTAAAAATTTTCTTCTTTCTTCTATATTGGAACTTAATGCTTCATTAAATAGTTTTTCCATTAAAGGCCAAAAACGGTTTTGTGGATGTCCATAGAAAAAACCATACTCTCTCGTTTTCACTGAAGGGAATGAGCCTAAGATTAAGATTTTAGAGTCCTTTTTATAGAATGGCTTCAAGGGATGAATAATTGTTTGATAATCCTTTTTGCTGTCTTTAGTCATTGAATAATTCCTCCTCTCGATGACTTTATGATCCATCTAACTTGCTGTCTATCATTTCTAGCTCACATTTTCTCACTTAATCAAAAAGGCTTTCCTTTAGCAAAAAGGCACAAGACTTATTGTTGAATTACTTTCAGATCTTCTCCCTTCTACTTACTTGAGTAAGCTCAGGGTTTATTTTTTTGATGAAATACATAATAGCTTCTAACTAATCCTATTTTTGACTTTTAATGCGTCAATAAATTGCTATCTTTTCTTATTTACATTTTAAATGATTGATTGTTTGATAACAAATTTTACGGTTAGGACTGTCAAGTCAAAAAGAACCAGGAACGTTTTACAGTGTCGCTGGTTCAATTCTTTTAACGGTCTTGTAGAAATTTAGGATAGAAATACTTTTTAGATTTTTATCTTTAATGTTACCCTAGTTAATTGATCATCACTGGTATAGCTTAGGCCATAAGCTTCTCCGTAGAGGATTTTCAGTCTTTGATCCACATTAGCCATACCTATACCGCCTAGTTTAGGCTTTGGCTTGTTTGAATGCTCTTTACCTTTAAATCCTATCCCATCATCTTCCACTTGAATCATTAAAGCGTTCGCTCCAATCCTGGAAGTAATTTGGATATGCGACTGGCCTTTTTTAGTTTTAATACCATGATAAATAGCATTTTCAACAATCGGTTGAATAATTAACTTAGGTACTAAAATTTCACCTGTATTTGCTCCAAGCGAAATATCGTAATCAAATTTATCATCATACCTAATCTTTTGGATGTTCATATAATTTTTAACCTGCTCTACTTCTCTCTTCAATTCAATAACGTCCTCATCCACACTCAAGGTGGTCCGTAATAAACTACCTAAAGATTGAATAACTTCGACAGCTTGATCTTTTTCTCCTAGTTCAACCAGCCATAAAATAGTATCCAAAGTGTTATAGATAAAATGTGGGTTAATTTGACTTTGAAGGGCTTTTAATTCATAAGTACGCTTAGCTTTTTCCTTTTCTTCAATTGCCTCTGTCAATTTTTTTACCCGATTTAATAACAAATTATACTCCAAGGTCAGTTCTCTGATTTCTAGAGAAGCTTGTTGGTTTACCGGGATATTCGAAAATTCTTGATTCACTTTTTTCATCTCATCAATTAAGTCCACAATAGGATTGGTGACTTTTTTTGATACGAAAATCGAAAGAAAAATACTTGAAAGTAGAATTAAAAAAGCCCAGATAAGCATTTCGGTAATCAGCTTTCTATTTAGAATGTAAATTTCTTCAGGACTTCTAACTTGCGTCAATTGCCAATTTGTATTCGGAACATAGATTGATGAAATAATGTAATCTTCTTTGTTAAAAGCACTCGAATCTTCAATAATAGCAAGGTAATTGGCCTTTTCTTTTAGCGAATCACCATTCATCTGTTCAGAATCAAAAATCAGCTGCTTATTTTCATCTACAATAAAGGCAAAACCATTTTCCCCTAAATTTACCGTAGAAATATAATCTTCAATAAACTTATAGGAGACATCTATGATAGAAAGTCCTTGAAATTGTCTATTAGCATCTTCGATTTTATGACTCAAGGAAATGACTCGTTCACTTTTATTCATGGTAAAGCCCGAATGATTTTCACGAGTAATTTGAGCCATGTTATTCGACTTTAAAGCTGTTTGGTACCAGTCTTCATTCAACACCGACGCTTTACTTTCCATTACGCTTCCGGTTTGAGTAATTAACTGACCGGATTGAGTAATTATCATAATATTTTTTATAATGTTATCGCTCGATTTTATTAAATCAAGCGTGCTTTTTAAAGCACGCTCATCAATTGCTTGCTCCTGATCACTATTTAATTCGGGGGTCATGGCTAATAAACTATTTAAACTTTTCATCTTCTCAAGATAAGAAGCAATATATAAACTAGCCGTCTTCAACTGCTGACTGTTTTCCATTTCGATATTTTGCTTAATAATTTTAACTGAAGACCTATAATTAGCATAAGATAATATTAAAACGATCATCATTGAAATACTGAAAAAGTATACACTGATTTTTCGGTCAAATCGGTTGCGCATTGTTTTCATTTTTTTGCCTGCCTAAACTGTTTGGGGGTGATTTGATAATATTTTTTGAACTTAGTGATAAAATAATTGACATCTTCGATTCCGATCTCATGCGCAATCTCATAGTTCTTTTTATCGCTTGATAGTAAAAGTAGCTTTGCTTTCTCCATACGTCGTTTATTGATATAGTCCTGAAAGCTCATTCCATAGTAATCTTTGATCAAAACAGACAAATAATTACTATTATAGCCGATTGCTTCCGCCATCTGACTAAGCGACAAATCAGCTTGAAATATATGTTTATCCAAATAGTCTTCAATCAAATCTGAGCGTTTAACCCTATCGACTTCTTCAGGAACTAATGCCTGAATTTCATCTTTTTGACGTTTTTCTTTTATCTTAGTAATCGCTGTTTGTAAGATGAACTCAATGTCTTTTTTGGATACTGGTTTCAAAATATAATCATCCACTTTAGCTCGAATAGCCTTTTGCATGTATTCAAAATAATCGTAACCTGTTAAGATAATAATATAAATTTTGGGATAATTAGCCTTGACAGATTCAGCCACACTCAAGCCATCCAGCTTAGGCATATTAATATCTAGAAGCAAAATATCAGGTTGAAAGTCTTCTACCACATTTAAAGTTTCTTCACCATCTTCTGCTTCATAAACGTCTGAAATGCCTAAATCTTCTAATGGAATTAATTGTTTAATACCCCTGCGAATGATTGATTCATCATCAGCTATCAATAATTTCAACATAATAACCTACTTCACAAAATTTATTAAGGATTCATAGCCTGCAGCTTTCATTTCTTCTAATGGGATAAAATCAATTGAAGCACTATTAATACAGTACCTCAAACCGCCTAATTCTTCAGGCCCATCTTCAAACACATGACCTAAATGTGAATCGCCTGCACGGCTTCTAACCTCGATTCTACTCATATTATAACTTAAATCTTCATTATATGTTACGACTTCCTTAGCGATGGGGCGAGAAAAAGATGGCCAGCCACAGCCAGAATCAAACTTATCTTTTGAACTAAAGAGAGGTTCACCCGTAGCTACATCGACATAAATTCCCGCTGCTTCATTATCCCAATATTCGTTAGAAAAAGAAGACTCTGTATCATTTTTTTGCGTTACTTTATATTGTATGGCTGTTAATTTATCTTTGAGCTCTTGATCACTTGGCTTTGGATATAGAGCCGGATCAATTAAAGGTTCATTAGCCTTATTCAAATCAATATGACAATAGCCATTGGGGTTTTTCTCTAAATAATCTTGATGATATTCTTCAGCTGGATAGAAATCTTTCAATTCTTCTACTTCTACTTGAATGGTTTTACGATATTTGGCCTGTTCTTTATCTAAGCGAGCTTGAATGATCGCTTGATCAGTAGTTTCAGTAAAATAAATACCTGTGCGGTATTGAACACCGCGGTCATTTCCTTGACGGTTCTTACTCGTTGGATCAACTACTTTTAGATAATAATCTAACAGTCCATCTAAAGAAATGCGCTCCGGATCATAGGTCACCTCAACCGTTTCGGCATGGCCCGATCCTTTAATCACTTCTTCATAACTTACTTCCCTCTTGTTTCCATTCGCATAGCCACTGATTACATCTGCAACACCGTAGACTCTTTCCATATAGGCTTCAACACCCCAGAAACAGCCACCGGCTAAATAAATTTTTTTCAAATCAGCAGAAGAATAATCGATGTCTTTGTTAGGGTTCACTTTGCTTTTAGCTTTCTCTTGATCCAATATGGCGTCAATTTCAGCTAATTTACTGTCATTCACTTTATTGTTAGAACTCACTTGTGAACAAGCGACTAAAAATAGGGCAAACGCCAATAAAACGAATATCTTTTTCATCTTAATTCTCCTTTGCTAAGGCTTCAAACAATTGAGTTAATGTTTCTTTGCGAATTTCACCTGGAATAATCTTTACTGGCACCCCTTGACTATCAATCAAGGCATTAGTTGGCATTGAACGTACTCCATAATTAGCAAAGGTCTGACCCTCTTCATCTAAAAGTACTTTCATATTATTGTATTCTAGCGAATTAAACCACTCCATAAAATCTTCTTTGTTTTTCTCCCCGTTATAACCAGGAGAAACAATCGTTACAACTTCAAAGTCATTTTCTTGACCAGCTAAAGTATTTAAATCTTCTAAGCCAGCTAAACAAACCGGACACCAGGATGCCCAAAACTTGACATAAACTGGCTTGCCTTTTTGTTCTGCTAAAGAATAATCTTTTCCCTTTAAATCTTTTAAGGTGAAATCATAAGCACTTTCTCTTTTTGAAGATATGCTTGAATCCTCTGAAACTTTATTTGTCTTTTTAAGCTCTTGGGCTGAATTGTTCGATTCGCCATCTGTAGTCTCTTGGTTGGAAGCTAAGGCACAACCACTTGCGATTGAAGCGACAGCTAGTAATAATATAAATCTTTTCATTTCATTTCCTCCTAATTGAATAAGTTATTAAAATAAGCGACTAAGTTGGGAAGTTGATTGGTCATTAGGACGATTCCCATTATCATTACCAAGAAGCCACCTGTTCGTTTGATGGTTACCAGATGTTTTTTGAAAAAGCTAACACGGTCTAACATATAAGTGGATAGAATCGCCATAATCAAAAAGGGAATCATTAGCCCTAATGAGTAAATTAACATCAAGAAGGCTCCGTAAAATTGAGTATCTCCGCTGGCGGAAGTGACTAAAACAGCTCCTAATATTGGTCCTACACAAGGTGTCCAGCCAAGACTAAAGGAAACACCCATCAGATAGGTTCCTAAGGCTTTTTTCTGTTTTACATTCACTTGTATTCCACGCATACGATCCAGTTTTTTAAAGTGGATGATATCCATTTGGTGGACACCCAGTAAAAAAACTAAAAAGCCTGCAAAGATTAAAATGGAAGAATTATTTAGGGCTTGGCCTAACCATCCTGCGCCAAAACCTAAAATAATAAAACTGGTTGAAAGTCCTAATACGAAGGACATGGTTTTAATAATGCCTCCCTTATTGATTTCGAACTTGCCAATTTTTAATTTTTGATATTCTCCTGCTTCATCCGTCATAAAACCAATATAGACTGGAATTAAGGGGAAGGTACAGGGTGCAAAAAATGACAATAATCCGGCAACAAACACGGAACTGAGTAAAATGTTTTCTCCTATCATAATGTTTTCCTTTCAAAAATGTATTTTTTCTTTATAGCTTAATTATAGAAGTAAGACGAAAGGATTATAATCGAAGATCGTTTTAAAAAACTTTAATTTGATTGTATTATTTATCATTTAATACAATTTATACTTTTCATATAAAAAAGAGCTGTTCCAATTCCTTATTGAAGAAAATTGGAACAGCTCTTAATTTCATTGGTTTAAAATCTTATTTATTGAGTTTTGTTAATAAAGCTACCGTCTCCACATGTGTTCCATTTTCCAAACCTATTAATGTATCTTCCTCAATGATTGGAAGCTTAAAAGTAATAGATTTTAACCATTGTCCATTTGGTTGCTTATCTTGATATATTTCAATCTCTTCAATAAGAACTTCCATAAGTTTTCTTCGTTCTTCATCATTCATAAGATCATACAATTTATCAAAATAAATCAATATCTTATATATATTATCCCCTGTTAATTTTTCAGCTTCAATATTTCTTCTTTTCGCTTTTAAATCTATAAGACTTCTCTCTATCACTTCAATTTTGTCATATGCTTTATATAATCTATTTTCGAAATCCTCTTTGATCCGACTATAATACTTATCCTCAACATCTAAGTTATCTAAATCTTCTAAGATTTTTGATTTTAACAAGTTACTTTTTCTCAGCTCGTTTTCGTAATTTTCTATCTCATTATCTATATTACTTGTATCAACCTTCATGTTAATTTTTTCTTGCATTAGACGAGCAAATTTTGGGTTACTTACCAACTTGGTAATCACTTCAGCTACTGCCCCATCTAATATTTCTTTTCGAATTTGTTTATTGAAGGTACATTTATGACCACGAACTTTTTTTCTATGCTTACATCCATAATAAAAAAAGTCTTTATACTTTGATCCATCTTTTTTATACTTAACGCTTTTATTGCCTAATAAGCCAACACCACAAATAGGACACTTGATTAAGCCAGATAGCAAATGAGTGGTTGTTCCTCTTGGCTTATGTAAATATTCATATTTCTTAGCTTGGCTTGCGACCTTAATCTGAGCTGCTTCCCATACTTCATTACTGATAATTGCCTCGTGAATACCATCAGCTACTAAATAATCATCTTGTTCTACCAATTGATATTCATTACGTGTCCCATGCTTCTTTTCTGTTCTTCGTCTACCATAAGCAATTTTGCCATTATAGATAGGATTTTTTAGAATACGAGTGATTAGACTTGCACTAAAGAGTGGATTCTTTCCATTTTGTCTGGGAATCTTCTTTATGCCCTGGTTGTCTAAATATCTCGCTATGCTGTTTGCTCCCATAGTGGTATTGACATACTTATCAAATATAACACGGATAGCATAAGCCTCTTCTTCGTTTATCTGTAGCTCACCATCAACAAGCTGATATCCATATGGAGCAAACCCACCATTCCATTTGCCTTCTCTTGCCTTTTGCAATCTACCTTCCATAGATTGAGCTCTTATATTTTCCCTTTCAATTTCAGCAACAGCAGAAAGAATAGAAATCATGAGCTTGCCAGCATCTTTTGATGAATCAATTCCATCTTCAACACAAATTAAATTTACACCAAAGTCTTGCATGACCTGTAAAGTTGATAGAACGTCAGCTGCATTTCTTGCAAATCTAGACAGCTTATAAACTAGGACAAAGGAAACGCAATCTTTACCAGACTTAATATCTTGCATCATTTGTGTGAAAGCAACACGCCCTTCAATAGATTTTCCTGATTTGCCAGCATCTTCATACTCACCGACTATCTCATAGTCATTAAAGTCAGCATATGCTTTCATCTTAGCTTTTTGAGCCTCTAAAGAATATCCATCTATTTGCAAGGTGGTTGAAACTCTCGTGTAAATATAAACTTTTTTCTTCTCTTTTCTCATACAAAACCCTCGCTTTCTTAAAATAGTTTGGACATTTATCTCACGACTATTATATCATTTAAATCCTTTTTCCTGCGATAGTTTTGTAAAATTTATATCTTTTATTTCATCTTCATTATCAGAAGTAATTGGAATAGGATTAGGCAAATTATTAACATCCAAATCTTCAGCATATTTTCCAATTAAATCCGCTAATAAGTTAGCTAATCCATTCCATTGATACTCCAATCTCTCACCTCCTTTCTTGTTTGCGAATTATTTAGTTTTATGACATAAACGAGTGCAATGGAATTGCTACATAGGCATCTCACCTCTGCCCCTGTTCTAGATGGGCCAGCGTCAACTGTAGAAGTATCATTATCACCACTTAATTCATCGCTTAAGGTTTCCACGCCTTAATTAAACTCATTTATTTATCGCTTGCTTCCTTCTATCCTTAGAATTTTCTAGTATTCATTTAAACCGATTACTAAGCAGGAAGGTCTAGGCGTATCTAAGCTCATGCTCCTTAAATGGATAACGTCTCGTTGTGGTCTATTCAGTTGTCAAAGATCAAATAGAGTAAATGTCCCTCTACTTTATAAAGTGAAAAAATGACCCTATTGGACCGCTTTTCTCGAAGATTGACACTCTTTTGAGACTACATTGAGACTTTTAAGCTTGTTATTTCGTTCTAAAAATAGAATGTGACATTCTTACTACCTTCTTGATAATAAAAAAGCGACTAGAATTTTTTACTTTTCTAGTCGCTCTTAGTTGTCTATTAATTTTTTTGCTTTTGCTATCTTGTCTTTTCGTTTTTCTTTTCGTCTGTCCTTACCATCTACTTTTAAGGGTACTCCCATTTCTAGTATTCTTGAATAAATTCTTGCCAGCATTAGGTTTTCTTGTTCCCTCTCCAGTTCTCTATAATCTATATTGGTTGTGATAATGGTCGGTTTACTTTTCTGATACCTTGCATTTATCACATTATAGACTTGTTCTAGAGCATACTCTGTATCTCTTTCTATGCCAAAATCATCAAGAACTAGTAGGGTCTTACTTGCTAGGCTATTTATATATTCATTTCTATCAAGGTTAAATCCACCCTTTTGTAAATCATTTAGTATTTGAGAAAAATTCATAACCTTACATTCATAAAGGTGTTTTTCAATGATATCATTAACTATGGAACAAGTAAGATAGGTTTTTCCACTTCCCACTCCCCCATAGATGATTAAACCGATATTATCCTTTTTCATTTCTTCAAATTTCTCTACATAGTTTCTCGCCTTTCTGATTAGGTCTTTATCTATGACTTCATCAGAGTTTCTAAAGGTATACTGACTTTGACTTCTTTCTACAAAACATCTTCTTTTAATTTCTTCCACCTTTAAGGCTCTTTGTCTTTCTTTTTCAAGTTTTTCTCTTTCCCTATCACATTTACAGGCTCTTCTAAATATCATCTTTTTATTTATAAAGTCTATTACTTCTCCATCTACTTGTTCATTACAAGACTTACAGTAAACATGCCCCTCTTTTTCATAATCCCTATCAAGATTGTACTTAAAATTAACTCCTTTGATTTTTATGGTGTTATTATTTTTATCTGTCATTTTCTCCTCCTAAAAAAATAAGGGGGTAACAATTCGTTACTCCCTTTGTGGTAATAAAAAAGCGACTAGAATTTTTTACTTTTCTAATCGCCTTGTACTTCTTATTGATTTTCATTTCTTAAATTGTGTAAGCTAATTTAAAGGCTTTTTTTATTCTTCCCTATAGAATTAATCATCTTTTCTATTAACTCATCTAAAAATCCCTGTCCACCCTCTTATATGCTAGGACTATCATCATAGTTAGATGTAGTTTTTCTTTTATCTGATTTATTTATAAGTTTATTCTTATCTTCTTCATACCAGTTAAGGATTGTTACATAGTGGTTTTTATAGTCTTTACCACTACTTTCCATATACCTTGATAATTTATCTACCATGATTTTAGTGTGGTCTTTTAACTCTTCCTCTAGTTTTTTATATTCTTCTCCTGATAACTTAACATTTTTAAATTGACCATAAAAGGGGGTGGAGGACATTTGGTCTTTTTCTATCCCCTCTATTCTCTTATCTCTATTCTCTATTCTCTTATCTCTATACTCTGGTGGACAATTGTCCGTTAAAGCTATTAGTTTCTTTTTGTTTTCAAGCCTTGCTCTTCTCTTTCTTTCCCCCTCTGTTGATGATTTCCCTATAAATAATTCTATATCTGCCATATATAAAATGTTATCAGGTAATTGGTCTATTAATTCGAGTTCTAAAAATATATTAATTGCTCTTTCTATTGTTCCTGTTTGGTGACGAGTTATAGTAGCAATCATTTCTGTTGTATAAGGTATATTATCTCTAAATATTAACTTTCCATTGTTTTTAAGGCTCATTAGATATAGTTTTAGTAGAATGTTTGAATACATAACTCCGTCTTTCATGCTTTCAAGTAAAATTATAGTTTCACTTGTAAAAAAATCTTCCTTTAGTTTTAGATAGTAGTATTTTTTATTATCGCTCATTTCTCCTCCTTAAATTCATAAGGACTGAACAATTTATTCAGTCCTCTATTTCCTAATTATTTTTTTATGTTGTTCCTATTTAGGACTTCATCTTTTATTTTCTAAACGGTGCTTATCTTTCTTCATTTTTTTGGTATTTCTCCCTTGCTTTCTGTCTGTATCCATCATCTTTTTCTTGTTGTTTTTCAAATTTTTTTATCTGTTCAATGATACTTGGCTTTTCTCCCCTCTTTACTGACTTGTCTATTTCAATGGATAGGTCAATGCCATAATCATCATTAACTATTTTTACTGCATACTTAATGTGATTAATCTTTGAAAAATCATCTTTAATATTTTCTTTTGTTTGATTTAATCTTTCAATTTCTATCTCTAAATCATTAACTTGCTTTTTCCACTCTTTAGGTTTTATGGCTGATGAACCTGTTTGCTTTTCTAAATAGGTTCTCACTCTTTTATATTTATCTATTTTTGCTTGATTTTGCTTGTAGTAGCTATCTTTAAATACCTTTTTATTATCCCATGTCTGATATACTCCCTTTGTGTTTTTAATAATATCAGCATAGACTAAGCACTTATTCAGCTTGTCTATTTCTTCTGTCTTATCCTTTATTTCCTTTGATACTTTTCTATTTTTAGCCTGTAAGCTATCTATTTTCCCTTGTAAATCTGCTATGGTTTCTAAATTGTTATCGTGAAGATATACTCTCGCACTAGCAAATCGTTTAAGGTCGGCTAAACCTTTCTTTTCTCTCCAATAACTATTTAGGTATTTTCTTTTATCCACTTGAATATCATGGTAAATTGAGATGTATTCATAGAGATTAAAGAGTTCTGCCTTGTTCTCTAACTCATCTTTTTTATCTTGTTTATATTCATCATACTTTGATTGAAGTTTTCCGATTAAACTTCCTAACCATGAATTGATTTCAGATAATCTATTCTTAATTTCCTTGACTAAGCTGTTATGTTTTTTAATCTCTCGGTTGATATTCCCTTTTTCTGTTTCTATGCCTTGTATTTCTAAGGCAGAAGCACTTGCTCCCATATGAATGGTGGGTATTTCATCTCGTCCTTGTCTTTCATAGGAACGATGGTCTACTCTTTTTTGAAGATTATTTTCTTCAAGATACTTATTACATAAATCTGCAAAGTTTGCCCTCCACTTTTCAGCATTGCCCCGATTATTCCAATCAGTGAGTTCTATTTTTCTTGTTTTTTGTTTACCACTTTTTGTAAGGACTGGCTCCCCTTTTTCATCAAAGACATATTCTTTTTTGCTTTTCTGCCCCCATGATCCATCTTCATTTAGTGGTCTGACTGTTGTCATAATATGAGCGTGAATATTCTGATTTCCCTCATCACTTTCATCATGAATAGCAAGGTCTGCTATCATTCCTTGTGATACAAAATTACTTTCAATAAATTCTGCTATAAGTTTTTTATTTTCTTCAATACTTAATTCTTTGGGTAAGGCTATAATAAAACTTCTCGCCAGTTGAGCATTGATTGCTTTTTCATTTAGTTCCACACTATTCCATAAAGTTGCCCTGTCTTTAAATTCTTCTTTTGCATTTTCAGGTAAAAATATTTCCTTGTAGATTAAGTCTTTTTTGTTATGGTAGTCATGGGTTACTCCGTCCCATTCATTGGTTATTTTCTCTCTTGATATATAGGCTGAACTAGAAACTGCTGACTTCCCCTTTCCTCTACTTACCATAGAAATATTAAAATGAAAACTCTCTGCCATCTTCTAACTTCCTTTCTTGTTTTTGGTGTCGGTCTTAATAAATTTTTTTGAACCTCCAATTAGTGAATGAGCGTTTTGAAATGATAAAATAAAAAAAGCCGACGATACTAAACTTACTTTCTTATTTCAGTATGTCGGCTTAATGATTACCATTCATTTCAAATTTTTATTGTCAAGGGCGAGCGGTAGCGAGTTTATTTTACCCTTGACTATAAAAAAGCAAATGGATATTTTTATGAAATTGTATTTTAGAAAAATTTGATAAAGGCTTTAGCCTTTTATTGCTCCCTGCAAGGGCCAAGCACCGCAGGTCGCAAGGACACCCTTTAGGGTGTATAATTGCGCCCTTAGAAAATCTAAGGGATTGATTATGTTATTTTCTCTTTCAAAACTTCTTCCTTTTTCCTATCAATCCATATTCAGAAAAACTTTATCTAATATTTCAATAATTTCATCATTGCTTTTTTCTTCTGCTTTCTCAATATAGCTTTCTAAGATTGCCCCTCTTTCTATTAGTCTTTTTGTCCTTTTCTTCCTTTCTCTCTGACTAATCTGTCTTTTGATTTTCTTCTCTTGGTTCTTTAATTGCTCAAGTTCAAATTCACATTTTTCTTTTTCTTCTAATAAATTTTCTATCTCATATTTTACTTGATTTAATCTTTTTGTATTTTTCATTTCTTCATCTCCTCTTAAAATTAGACATAAAAAAAGCGACTAGAGTTTTATTTCTAATCGCTTTCTCTGCTACTGTAAATATGAATTAAGAACTTTACTTATTTCACTATTTAAGTCAATTTGATTTTTTTCTAAGTTTTTAATTTCTTTTTCTAGTTTAATAACTTTTCCCATTTCTTCATTTTGTTTCTTTATGTTTGGAACATTTATAGTTATACTTTTAACTCTATCTATTGATGCTCTATGACTTCTTGAAAACCCTACTGATTTTCCAGCTTTTTCTAAAACATAAGTCATATATCTAGGATTTATTTTACTATCATCAATAGTCATATATCCACAATGATCAGTTGGATAAAATTCATATCCTTTTTCAAAAATATTTACCATCCAATCTCCATCTATCCCCCACACAATATAGTCAGTTTCAAAACTTTCAATTAATGCTTTATCTATATTACCCATAGGTTCAAATACATTGGCACTGTATACTGGTATACCTTTTTCTGTTAATTCACTTTGTAGAACTCTCTTTCCAATAGACAGGCTGAACACGTTGGTATCACTTAGTTTGTACCCCCCCCATCATTTTTTATGACTTCAAGATCTTCAAATATTTTCTGAATTTGAGATTGATAATCTTCTATTTTCATACGAGTAGTTTCATATTTTTCTTCTATTTTTTCACATTCTGATATTATTTCTTTTTGTACTTCTATAGGTGGTACTGGGATTTTTATATTTTCAAAATCTGATGAAATATTTTTTATATTCCCACCTAATGCAATACTTTTTATTTGTTGATCAATTTTATTTGATGATAAAACCAAAAATAAATATTTAGGGAGTATTTCTTCTATCGATCCTAATCTTATTATTCCCATAAATCCACCAGCATATTTTTTAAGGTTTTCATATATAAATGCCATTTTTCCAATATGTTTCAAGCTCCCACTAGAAAAACAGATGAAAATATCATTTTTTAACAGTTGTTTTTCTGCAGGTAATTCGTAGTCATCTTCAATATAAATTTCTTTTTTTATATCTAAAATATTATGCAACGTTATATTATCAGCAGTTAAAACAATATTACTAGTAATATTTAAACTTTCTTTATTCTTAGGATATGTTACTCCTCTAATTATACTCAATTCATTTATCTCTTTTATTTTCTTTACAGTATATTTACTTTTAATCTTTATGACTTCTCTTTTAATCAGGCTTATACCCTTATCAAACTTTTCCCTTTCAAAGTCAAGCATATTCCTTGTTTGAATAATATTTATAAATTCCTCTAGAGAATCATCAATATCTACTATGTTATTATTAAATGCATTTCTAATAATAGGAGCTATATGTTTATCACTGTTTCTATCTTTAGGGTCATATAATCTCCCTCCTAGATTTCTAATTCGTATTCCCTCACTCCCCTTACGATTAGACCATTGATAGCCTAAAAAATCATACTGTCCTGTTGCCGTTGTCGGAGATTTTACTACCACTGTTTCCTGCTCTCTTACAAGAGCAAAATAGAATATTTTTTCTTTTTCAACTTCCTTAATATTGCTATAAAAAATATTGTTTACATTTTCTTTTTGTTCTGATTCTGATTGATTTTTAAATGAACTACGACCTTGTAAATTTCTTAATTCTGTAGAGCTTTTAAAGTCATCTACATACATTTTAAAATAATTATTTTCCAATAAATCAGTATAATCTCTAGCTTCTTCTATAAATTCAAGATATAAATTCTTTTCTACCCCTATATGCTCAAGATAATCTTCTAATATTTCGTTGTCCATCCATTCAGCTGTTTTCTCATTGTTGAAAACAGCCTGGACTGTATCTTCTATGATTTTAAAATATTTTGGTGGCTCGTTATATTTTTGTAAAAATAAAATGACCGTGTTTGTATTTGTAGCAGCAAAAGTTTTATCTGCAAATTGAGAAATAGCTTTTATCTTGAAGTTTTTTAAAATCTCATCTCTTGCACCTACATAACTGTTTGATGTATTGCTCAAAATAGGAGATGGGAGTATAACAGCAGCTATACCATTAGGTTTTAAAAGCTGAGATATCCTTTCAACGAATAAAACCTCAATTTCACTACCCTCATTTGATATAGATTCTGTTAGTTCAAAATCATTTTCTTTTAAATTTAAATGTGACTTAAATGCCCTTACAGAATAGGGAGGATTAGCAACTAAGATATCAAAGCTGTTATTTTCAATTCCTTTGCTTTTATGATTATCTAAACCATCTCCAAAAATGATATTTCCACTACCTGCACCATTCATAAAAAGAGAGATTTTAGAAACTCTTGCTAATCTATAATCTTTTTCTATACCATAGATATTTTCAGCTATCCAATTATTATTGGTATTTTCTTTTATCTGATTGATTAGGTCAATCCCCTCTGTTAAAAAGTGACCACTTCCACCTGCAAAATCATATAGCGATATCAACATTTATAGATGCTGATTTTTTGTTAATTTAGGTGGATTGTTAACCATACAAACTAAAAATATCATACAGAATCACGTTTCTTTTAAACATTAGTTTTATTCTTATTATCCCATTCATTTTTTAGTATTACGGTTAAAATTGCCTCTTCTTCAGTTTCATACCTAGTCTTAAAGGTATGCTCTAAGAGGTAAGTAAAACCTAATTTTTCATTTACTCGCTTTGATTGATTATTCTTCTTAAAGAATCCACAAAAAACTGCATCTAATCCGATATCCTCAAAACAATATTTCAAAACCGCTAAACCGGCTTCTGGCATGTATCCCTTCCCCCAAAAATCTTTACTTAGAACATATCCAATTTCTCTACATTTTAAATTTTTGAATTCTTGGCCAGCTAGTCTTTCATCGTACTTATCTATACCAAAAGAACCGATAACTTTTCCAGATATTTTGTCTTGTATTGCAAAAGTCTTTTTATCACTCATGAACATATCTAAAATTTTCTCAGACTCTTCAATTGATTGATGATGAATCCATCCTGCCATCTCACCAACACCAGGAACCTTTGCATACTCATAAAAATCATTTAGATCCTTTTTCTCAAAGGGTCTTAAAATAAGAGATTTGGTTTCTAACCTTACCCCTGTAATATCAATATCTTGATTCATACTTACTCCTTTTATCCTTCAACTTTCCAAAATCATATATTTTCACAATTGGGGAATTTAGAAGTGTTTTATTTTTGTAAAGGGTTTGAAGCCCTGTCCCTATCGTTACTATTTGCCGTTGTCATAATTATGACACGAAAACCACAAGCGTAATCTATTATTTTAGGATAGCCATCTTCCTTTGAAAGACTTTTTAAGTTATTTATTGGCAAGCTTTCCCAAATAAATCTTGTAATTGGAATAGGTGTAAAGAACTGTCCCTCATTTTGCTTAAAGCCTTGATTTAATAGTTGTTCAAACAAATCTCCTAAAAATTGATGTTTAGATGAGTATACAATCCTGTAATGTTCAAATAGTTTAACCACTTCTACTAGAATTTTACCATTTTGTCTAAAAAGCTCCTCATTGTGTACATCTTTAAAAGCAAAATCACTATTAGAATAGAATTTTAACTTTCTAAATGTTTCTTTTAAATCTTCTATAGCATTTTTCCTATTCTGTCCTTTGTAGGTTGAAAATAAATTTAAAGGATATTCTGATGATACATAAAATATTTCTTCTTTCATAAATTTATCCATCCCCTCTTTATAAAGCCTTTGAAGTCTATCTAAGAGGGTCTCATAAGTATCTGTTCCGAATTTATATTGAAAGTCAACTATATCATCTTCTTCTTTATTTATTTCATCTACAAGTTTACAAATAAACAGTGCCGTTAATTTATTAAAAGCATTTTCCTTATCTGATACATTATTGTGCCTTAATATCTCTTCAAATTTATTTACAATTTTATCTCTTGGATTAAACTCTTTTAAGTCTTTTTTTCTAAGTGGTTTTTCTCCAATGTTATAGGCAATTGTATCCTCAGAAAAAATTAAGTCTCCATATGTTTTCTGATCATAGGTTTCTACCCATGTTTCAAAAGTCTTTTCTTTAGAATTTGCATTTTCATATAGGTCTATACTTTTGTCTTTTTTTGCTTTTTCTAAGATATCTTCTGTATCAAATACTGGAATTGTCTTTATTTGATGGTTTAGCTTTCCATCTTTAAAGCTTGAAGCATATAGCATTAGCCATTTTGTAGATTTTTCTTGTTGTAAATATGAAAATAGTTGTCCACCATCTGATTTTAATGTTTTAAGCTCTTTATCAAATTCATCTCCATAGGTTTTGCACTCAATTATAAAGAGCATATCATTGCCAGTAGCGTTCATAACACATATGTCAGCACGACCACTTTTTTGTAAATGACCTAATGACCATCTTTTTTCAATTTCTATGTGTGACGGTTTATATCCTTTTTCTAATAGCCTATGAATACATTCTAAAACGACAAAATTCTCATTGCTAGAAAAATTTGTAGTCTGCCTTTCATTTACTATCATCCCCTTTTCCGTAGGATAAATTATTTTTTCATTTGAAAAGTCTACAAGAATATCACAGTTAGTTTCTTCAAAATGATAAGAATAGTTACCGTCAACTTCTTCATAACCTAAAAAAATTAATAATTCTTTCAGGTTGTCTTTAGTTATCATTTTTTTCTTCCTCCTTGAATTCAATTACTTCATTAGGAGAAAGTTTCATCTTCCTACATATCTGTTCTAAGTTTCTCATGGATATGTAGTCATTTTTCCCTAACTTTGCTAATAAATTTCCTGAAATACCTACATATTCTTGAAATTCAACTTTTCCCATTTCTCTTTTGGCTAGTTCTATCCATAAAGGTCTATAAGATACTCCCATTTTATCTCTCCTTATATCTGATTTAATATATATTCATTTTAATTATTATTTTAGACACTATGCCTAGTATATCATTTATCTTGCCCTTTTGAAATACTAGCTTGTCTTTCTAATATCCTTACATTAAATCATTTTAAAATACTCTAAAGCTTCCCTTATCGCTTCTTCCTTCTCAGGTGGACAATTAGGGACTATAGGATTTTCTTTCTTTGAGACGTTATAGTTTTTACCAACTTCAAGTCCGCATTTTTTCTTTACTTGTGATATATATAGATTAGATACTTTCATGTTGTGTTTCTTTAATACATAATTTTTAATTTCTTCATAGGTAGCCTTACTTTCAGAAGCCGTTACATCTAACTCATCCATATCTAATTTTACTTTAATATGTTGGTTGATATCTAGTTTGGACAATAACGCCACCGTCTCCACATGATTAGTGAATGGGAAAAGATCAACCGGTTGAATACTTTTGACTTGATAGCCCGCTTGAGCAAGTAGTTGACAATCACGCGCTTGGGTAGCTGGATTACAAGAAACATAGACAATCTTAGCTGGATCTTGTTCCACTAAGCTTTCAATAAACTGAGGATCCAATCCCTTGCGCGGTGGATCCACTGTCACCACATCAAAACGAATGGCTTCTTGATTCCATCTTGCTAGCCAATCTTCTGCTAAACCCGCTTCAAAATGCACATTATCTATCTGATTGATTTCGGCATTTTTCTCAGCCATTTCGACGGCTTCAACCACTACTTCCATGGCATAGACCGCTTGAGCATGTTTGGCAAGCGCTAAGGATAAGGTGCCTATACCACAATAAGCGTCCAATACAGTCTCACTGCCATCTAGTTCTGCTGCTGCAATAGCCAGCTGATATAAACGCTCAGCTTGAGGAGTATTAATTTGATAGAAAGATTGCGGTGATATTCGGAAAGTCATCTCTAACATCTGATCTTCAAAATACTCTTTTCCCCATAAACAATAAGTCTCTTTTCCCATAATAACATTTGTTTTGGCGGGATTAATATTTTGAATAATTGATACCAGCTGAGGAATTTTTTTAATCATCTCTTGCATTAATTCTTCAAGTTGAGGAATTTTTTTAGCTTTAGAAACTAAAATGACCATTAATTGACCACTATAATGGCCTTTTCTTACAATTAAATGACGCATGCAGCCTTTGTGAGCTTGCTCATCATAAGCCGGAATGTGGTACTTTCTTAAAAGGTCCCGAACCATTAGAATCGCTTGATCAATAGCGGGATCTTGAATATGGTAGTCTTCAACTGGAATGAGGTCGTGACTATTTTTTCGAAAGAATCCCGTTTCTAACTTACTTTTAACCATCCGAACTGGAATTTGAGCCTTATTACGGTATCCCCATGGATCATCCATACCCATAGTCGGTTGAATGGTCAAATCTTTAAAATGCCCAATACGTTCAAAAGCATCTCTCACAACCTTTTCTTTAAATGCTAACTGTGCCTCGTAAGACAAGTGTTGTAAGGTCATCGTTCCCGTTTGACGCCCGATATCATCGGTTATGGCTACTCGGTCAGGACTTTTATTTACTACTTTTTCTAACTTTCCAAAGCCATATTTTTTTCCGATTTTTATGACTTTAAATTCAATGTCTTCTTGCGGTAAGGCTCCTTCAATAAAGAATGGAAAACCCTCAATTTTAGCGACACCCAACCCTTCATGAGTTAAATCTTCTACTCTTGCTTGTAAGAGTTGGTTTTTTTCAAAATTATTTGCCATGTATTGCTCCTCTGTTATTTACCTTAGGTTTTGGTTAAAAAGTTTGGGTCTTGAAGTGAAAGGACTAAATAGAGGATTAACTCTCTTTTAACTTAGCAATTTCTAACTCCAATTGTTTTATTTTTTGCTTAAATTGACTTCGTCTCTGCATCAGACTTTGTCGCATTTTCTCGCCTAATTCATCATTTAGAACGTAATCGCGAATGAGATAAGGAAAATCAGATCGTCTTAAGGCCAATTGATTCCTCTTTTCATATAAAGAGACTAACAAGGCATTCCTCACATCGACTAGTTGGCTTAATTTTAATGGAGACGCTTGAGCATAATCTTCATTTAAATGATCTAAAATCAATTGAAGAATCTCTTTATTATCTCTTTTATAGGCAGTCAAGGCTTTTTGATAAAGTACCTCTTGGTGTTTTGTTTGTAAAGGATATAGAAGAGGATGGACATTAGAAACTATTTGACGGTACATTCCCCGCATCAAGCGCGCCTCTTCTTCTGTTAAAGTATCTTCGTAGATAGAGTGTTCTGCTGATTGTATCTTTTCTTCCGTTTCAATAATTAACTGCTGATAAACAGATAAATCTTTTTCTAACTGTTGCAGTTTTAGCTTTTGATTCTTTTCCTTATAAAGACGTATTATTCTATACTTTCTTTCTAAGAAGACAGCTTGAAAATGAGCTTTTAATAAATTGAGCCATTCTTTCCCAAAATTTAAATAAAAATGCTTTTCTAAATAAAAACAATCCTTATAAATTAATTCATCATACTCAAATACAGCTTGCGATAAATCCACTTGCAACCTCTCAATTTCTTTTTCAAGTAACGAGCGTCCAGGCAGTAAGAAAATTTGACCAAAATGTCCTGTCATTAAAAAGCCCCCTCTCAAAGTCGCTTTGCTCATCTATTGGATTATACATCAAATCATTGGTAAAGACTAAATTGCTTTAACAAGACTTAGTAAAACTTGTTAAAATAGGGCCTGTTCGATAAAATAAGTATTACATTCATTAAAAATAAGTTTTTTAAGATTTTTAAAAGAGAAAGTAGGTAAGTAGATGCGCGTTTTACTTTATTCAGGCAATCTCGAGCAAATCAAACGCTCAGGCTTAGGCAAAGCCATTCATCATCAGCAAAAAGCATTGGAATATATGGGAATCGATTATACCATGAATCCCAAGGACTCTTTTGACCTATTACATATTAATACCTACTTCCCTAAATCCTATCTTTTAGCAGCCAAATGTCGCCGCAAGAATATTCCAGTCATTTATCATGCCCACTCGACTAAAGAGGACTTTGAGAACTCCTTCCGTTTCTCAAATTTTCTAGCACCTAGTTTTAAACAATGGCTGCTAACTTGTTACCGTTTGGGTGATATTCTCATCACCCCTACTCCATATTCTAAGAGCCTGCTTGAAAATTACGGTCTCGATCAACCGATTTATTCTGTTTCTAACGGGATAGACCTATCTAGATTTCAACCTCTAGACACTGAGAAACTTAAGAAAGTTTTCCGTCAAAAGTACGACTATCAGCCTGATGATTTTGTTGTAATGGGGATTGGACTATACTTAAAACGCAAAGGGATTCTTGACTTTGTTGAATTAGCCAAACGGATGCCTCACATTCAATTTATTTGGTTTGGCTATCTTGACTTGCGCTATGTACCGGATGAAATAAAAAAGGCTGTCACTACGAAATTACCTAACTTAAAATTTGCTGGTTATGTACCTAATGAAGATATACGGGCCGGTTTGTTAGCGAGCAATCTTTATATTTTCCCGACTTTTGAAGAAACTGAAGGTATTCCTGCAATTGAAGCTTGCGCCATGAAAACAGATTTTATTGTGCGTGATATCCCTGTATTTGATGGTTGGCTGGAAGACGGTGTGAATGTTCATAAAGCTATAGACCTTAAAGCCTTTCAAGAAAAAATTCAACTAGCCTATGAAGGCAAACTCCCTTCATTAGTAGAAAAAGCCTATGAAATTGCCATCGAACGCGACCTTCCTCAAATTGGTCGACAGCTATTTTCAATTTATCAAGAAGCTCTGAAAATGAAGGTATAATAATAAACCCCACCGTTGATTAAACCATTGGTGGGGAATTTTTGTCTATATTTTCAAATTTGATTAAAAACTTATCCAGTTGATCTTTATCTCTTGCTTTTTGCGCTTGAGAAATATTAGAAGGATTAAGATAGAAACGAAAAACTTCTTGATCCTCAGCATTTTTAATTTGAATAGCCTCGCCTTCATCAGGATTATCCTTTATACGAGAAACCTGAGGATATTTTGCTCGCCAATATTCAATGGCTTCTTCGGCTACTGCTTGTCTTAAAACTTTATACATTTCTGCTTGATGAGCCGGAATTAAGAAAGCGTCAATTTGAGCCATCTCGTCCATTCTGTTCTTGATGTTTTTCTTTTGCGTTCTCTTTACCATTTAATCAACCTACTATTCTTTAATTGTACGGTATTTTTCTAAAAAGTCTAATTCAAATGATTGTATATAATCTTCTAGCACACAAATAACTGATTGGTCATTATTATTTCCGATTTTATAGCGACATTGCATAGCCAAGTCTTTATCGGCATTATCCATTGCTATACTGTAGTGGACTTGAGCCATCATGCTTTCATCATTCAAAGAATCACCAAAGGCCATCGATTCCTCAGCTTTAATATTGTATTTGTTTTGTAAATAAAGCAAGGCGCTGCCTTTACCACCCTCTTTATTATATACATCTACCCATCCATCTCCTGAAGTAACTGCAGTAACTTCTTGATAACGCTCGTTGATTATACGAGCTAAGACTTTATTGCGGTCAAGCGTATCTTGTGTCGCAATCGCAATTTTTGTTACAACAGAATCTTCAGGCAGTTCAGAAAATTGAGGAATGTAGTTTACATCTTTAGCGTAGCGTGAAATGAAATCAAATAATGGACCCTTAGTGTCTCTAAAATAAGCCGCATCGCCTAATCCTAAAACGGGAGAATAGGCTTGAAATTCATCTAAAAAGTCGATAATTTGGGTAAAACCTTCATATGGAATGCCAATCTTCTTTAAGGTCTGATCATTCTTGACAATGTAATTACCATTATCACAAGCAAAATATAAGTCCGGCCAGACAGACTCTTCAAAGTAATCTGCAATTTTCTGATAAGAATTACCAGTAGCAATTGCCACGATCACTCCTGCTTCTCTTAACCGTTTCAGAACGCGGTTAAAGCGATCCCGATCATAAGTCTTGTCAGTCCTGAGGAGTGTTTCATCAAGGTCAATAGTGATGAGTTTTAATGTCATAGAAATTAATGCTCCTTTTTAATTATTGCTAGAATAAAGTGTTAAACATTTATCATATTGCATCCCTACTGATTATAACATTTTTTTAAGAATCATCATCCTTTATTAATCGCTAAAGTCTACTTTTTGAACATACCAGATATCGAACGTGTGATAACTCGGCCTATCTCGCGACCAACCTGACTCATCATATTTTTAGTAAAGCGGTCAAAATTTGAATCCGTCCGTCTTGAAGCTGTTTTGCCTGACTTCTTAAGCTGTTTAGCTAATTCTGCTTCCAGCTCTTTAATGCGTTGGTTGGTTGAGAGGTCCTCTGCTTTGCCATCAATCGATTTAATCATTTCTTCTTGTGTTTCTTGCATAGCTTGATTTAATTGTTCGTGAGCAGACTCACGATTAATTGTTTCACTATATTTATCTAAGAGTTGTGAGTGGTTAATCGTCTTCAAAATAGTTTGAGGGTCAACAAGGCCCAACTTACTCATCGGAGGATAAATCATAACTCGTTCAGCAACATTTGGTGTGCCTTTTGAATCTAGAGTAGAAACAACAGCCTCTCCGGTGGCTAACGCTTGGAGCACTTTTTCCAAATCAACAGCTGAAGATTCTGCTTGTCGGAAAGTTTGACTCACTGCTTTGACCACTTTAAGTTCCTTTGGTGTAAATGCTCTTAAGCCATGTTGAATTCGATTGCCTAATTGTGAAGACACACTGTCTGGAAGGTCCATAGGGTTTTGAGTGACAAAAAAGATGCCTACCCCCTTGGAGCGAATTAAGCGAACCATCAATTCTATCTTTTCAACCAGCACCTTCGGAGTTCCATCAAACAAAACATGGGCTTCATCAAAAAAGAAAACCATTTTAGGTTTAGCTAAATCGCCCACTTCCGGAAGACTGTCA
Organism: Facklamia sp. P13064; assembly: GCF_050409425.1. NCBI lineage: Bacteria > Bacillati > Bacillota > Bacilli > Lactobacillales > Aerococcaceae > Facklamia > Facklamia sp. P13064. The sequence goes on from NZ_JBNUPM010000004.1 coordinate 86,475, forward strand.
AAGAGCTCTCCTAGGAGTGCTAACAAGACCATGGCATAAAGTGTGGGAGTTTGATAGAGCTTGCTGGCATTCAAAATGTTTATAATGCCTTTTCCTGATTCATCTACCCTTAATAAATCTTCAATCTCTAGACTAGGCTCAGCAAAAAAAGCATCAGCTCCTTGCTGTTCTAAAACTACAATACTGCGCAAAATAACACCAATGGATGCTTTGGAAATATTCCCATAACTACCGCTTAATTCTTTGGCATGTTCGCCTACGAAATTTAGCATTGCTCTTAAATCTGTTAAGTCAATCAATAAAAGCCCTTTTTCGTCTGCTACCGAAAAAACCACATTCAAAATACTAGTTTGTGTCTCATTTAAACCTAATAGGTTGGCTAATAAAATGGGTCCCATTTCGGAAACAGTAACTCTCAGTGGCAGCCCTGATTGCCCATGGGCATCCCACAGTTCGATAGGAAAAGCTTGATTATCATAATTTTCATAGTGAGTGGCTTGTAATCTTTCAATAAATGCTTGAGAACTACCCATCTCAGCCAAAGATATCAAATCGCCTTTAATATCTGATAAAAATACAGGTATGCCAGCTAAACTTAGCTGTTCAGCTATAACTTTTAAGGTAACCGTTTTACCCGTTCCGGTCGCTCCCGCTATAAGACCATGTCGATTCAACTTGTCTAAGCTTAATCCAACCGCTTGTGAGCCGTATCCAAACATAAGTTGTGTATCCATGTTAAGCCTCCTCTACTATTCACACTCTCAATTTTAGCATACTCTTATTTACTCATCATCCAATTATCTAACATTTATTAGATTTGTTAGACACAAAAAACAACCCCTAAAAATATTAGGGATTGTTTTCAAAAATCTATTTGTCTTCCAATTGATTTCTTTTTCTTAGTGCAATCAGTAGTGCTCCCCCAACTACTAAAATGCCTGCGACTAAGTAAATCACTTTTGAAGTTGTTTCACCAGCTGTTGGTAAATTGCCTTTTTCAGCTTCTTTACGATTGGTTGACTTTTTAACAACAACTGCTTTCCCATCCTCTTGAGTTTGAGTGGTTGTTGATTGATCAGTTTTGGCGTCTTTGTATACTAAGGCTACAATACCAAGGCCTTTGCTTTCAACAGTGGCTGTTTCTCGGTTAAGGCGTACTTTTAATCCTTCAACTTGTTGGCCCATAACTTTCATGGCTAAAAGTTGACTATTAATTGGACGGGTAGGAAGTTTGATTATTGTTGGATTTTCCAATTTTATTTCACTACCGTTTTGATTAAAAGCTTTGATTTCATAAGCTACAAAATCTTTACCTTTCAATTCAGAAGGGAGATTAGCGGCATTTAAATCAACTTTTTGAATAAGAACCTTCTCCACATTTTTAGCGTCTGCCTTGGTTAAGAGGACTTGTCCTCCATTTTCTAAGTCCTTAAAGACCATTTCAGGAACGGTCGCTTCTTCGGTAACAGTCGTTTCCTCAACAGTTGTGGTAGTTGACTCTTGTGTAGTTGATGCTAGTGTCGTAGTTGTTGGCTCTATTGATGTAATCACTTCTTCAGTTGTGGTTGTCGGCTCTGGCGTAGTTGAAGGCTCATCAGTCGTAACATTTTCTTCCAACTGATAAGCTAGTTCAACTTTTTGGTTTGCAACCACTTCAATCGTTTCTGGAGAGAATTGATCTGCACGGTAAACTTCAGGAATAGAAACAAACTGGACTTCATAACTGCCTACAGGCACTTCTTCAATTAAAGCTATTCCATTCTTGTTAGTTTCAACAGTCAACTCGCCAATTTGCATTTGCACATTTGCAACAGCTTGACCTTGACTATTGCTGACAGCTATTGAAACTTGACCCACCTCAGCTTCTTTTTGAATAGTCACAGCTTGTAACTCTGGCGCTTCATTTTCTACAGCTACATCTATTAGATTGCCTTGGGCTACATATCCTTCAGGGGTTTGACTGACTTGGTATTGGTAGTTACCTAGAGCAAGATCACTAGCTGAGGCTAGACCTTGACTATCAGTCGTTATTTCCTGTTCTTGGCCATCTTCAGTATTGATTAAGCGTATGCTCACACCTTCTACCGCTTCAGCCTTTTGATCTTGAACTTTAATCGTCAAAACCGCTTTGGGATCCTGTGTCGTCGTAGTTGGCTCTTCTGTAGTAGGTTCAGCAGTTGTAGTCGGTTCCATTGTTGTAGTCGGCTCTTCTATTTCAAATGTTAAATCAGTAGGCTGATTAACTGAAACTTCAACCCTTTGAACATTGGACTCTAAATCAGCATTTCCTGAAGTCGTCACCAAGGTAACATCGTAATCACCCACTGGCAATGAATCAATAAAGATAGAGCCATTGTCATCAGTCGTATAAACTTGGTCTAACACTTGAACTTCAGCTTGGGGAATTGCTTGACCTTGAGTATCGGTAACTAAGATATTCAGTTGACCAACTTGGTCTAACTTGGTAATACCAATTACTTGACGATTTTCTTCATTAGCAGAAACTTGTGTTTCTAATAATGTTCCTTGAGCTGAATGTGTTTCCGGTGTTTCGATTACTTGATATTGGTAATTGCCAGTGGGAATATCAGAAGCTTGAGCGACACCTAATTGGTCGGATACTAATTCTTGTTTAAATTGAGGATCATCCCGTTTGGTCAATTCAATCTTAACTCCTTCAACCGGTGCTTCCTCTTGATCATATACTTCGATTTGTAAATCAGCTTTAGCTTCTACAGTTGTTTGAGAACTTGTTGAATCTTCGATAACACCTGACAATGTCAAAGGAAAGTCGTAAGTTTGACCTGAGTAAATCTCAACATTTTCTTCAATTTCATATCCTGACATTGCTTCTGGTAATCGACCAAATTTCATTACATAGTTACCAGTAGGAACTTCTTGAAATTGAGCGATCCCTTGTTCATCGGTTAAAACTTCCTGCCCATTGATCACTATTCCTACATTCGGAACGACATTACCCACACTATCCTTAAGAATTACATTAACGTTTCCTAATTCGTCAGCAACTTCTGTTTGACTGTTTTCTTCACTATTATCAGCTTCTTGACTACTGTCTGCAGTTGGTGATTCAATCTTTGGTACTTGAGGGTTTTGAACTTGATCACCGACTAAATAAATGTTAAAAATCGGAGGTGTTTCTAAATAATTGCCGTCAATTATAAAGGCATAATCATATACTATCGTTTGATCGGCCAACTCAACAATTTCTCCTGAATCCTCAGCAATTTCATCAGCCTTCTCTTGTTTTTCTTGAACGATTTGAACTTGATAAGGTCGAACTGATTGTCCTCCCCTTTGAAACTTCCCGTCATCATATAAACGGAAGATATATTCACCAGCAGTCAATTCAATTGGTTGCTGTTCAGTATTGTCACTACGATAAGAATAAACAACCTCTTGACTTGCTATATCAATAATATCATAGGAAATCTCTTTTTGAGCTTGGGGGACATTCTCATCTACTTGTAAAAAAATATTAAAAGTAGGCTCTACAAAATTTTCTTGTGCTTGCGTTTCAACTTGAGCTAAAACTTCTTGGGTTTGAAATATTGGTACTGCCAATAGGTTGCTCACTAGAACAAATGATAAAATATTTTTTCTCTTAAACATCTTGATAACCTCCTTAAATACTATGTTTCGTCTACAATTATACTTTACCATAAATCAAGAGCCAACGACCTTAGAATGCTTAATTATCAAAATTTATAAAGGTTTTTACTAAATTTCATCAATCTTTCTTCAAATTTGACAACTACTCCTGATTTAAAACTTTGACTATCTTTACAAAAAAATTTGCATAAAAATGTGCTATTGATTATAATTTAGCTAGATGTTCATAAGGGAGTAACTTAAGATAGATGATATCTTGGCTGTATCAACAACGTTAAGTAGTTTTACTACTGGTACAGTCTGAAATAGTGAGACTTATGCCATTGAGCGCAGCTTTGTGTTGCCCAAGTGGCATGAGTCTTTTTTCTATTCGAAGTCAATCTTATAAACACGTTAAATTAAAGGGGGAAAGTGGATGTCTAGCAAAGATTTTGTTGCTTATACTAAATCAAATCAAGAGATTATAAGCGAATTAGATACCGATATTAAGAGCGGATTAAGTCAAACAGAAGTAAAAAAGCGTTTGGAGCAATACGGTGAAAACACCTTGAAAGAAGAAGAAACAAGGTCTCTTCTACAAAAATTTGTGGACCAATTTAAAGATTTTATGATCATTGTTCTGTTAGTTGCTTCTGTCATATCTGCATTTGTTGGATATATGGAGGGAGAAGGACCAACTGATTCAATTATTATTCTGATTGTTGTCCTATTAAATGCAGTGCTTGGAGTTTTCCAAGAGGCTAAGGCCGAAGATGCCATTAACGCCTTGCGTGATATGTCTTCACCTGAAGCCAACGTATTACGCGATGGAGAATATATGAAAATCAAATCAACTGAACTTGTTCCTGGTGATGTAGTTAGTTTAGAAGCTGGTGACATCGTTCCTGCGGACATACGCTTAGTTGAAACCAATTCCTTAAAAGTCGAAGAAGCGGCACTAACTGGCGAATCTGTTCCAGTTGAAAAACATGCCGAAGCGGTTATTGAAAAAGAAGCTGGGATTGGTGATCGATCCAATATGGCTTTCTCTTCAACCAATATTACCTATGGGCGCGCTTTAGGAATCGTCACTCACACAGGGATGGATACAGAAGTTGGACATATTGCAGCCATGTTGTCTTCGACGGAAAAGCAGCTCACTCCACTTCAAAAAGACCAAGAAAAATTGGGTAAAACACTTACCTATTTAATTATCGCAATCGCTATCATAACTTTTATTGTTGGTGTCTTTCTTAAAGGATTCTCGCCAATTCAAATGTTATTAGTTTCTATTTCATTGGCAGTTGCCGCTATTCCAGAAGGCTTACCTGCTATTTCAACCATTATTCTATCTTTAGGCACGCGAACCATGGCTGCCAGAAATGCCTTGGTAAGAACTCTTCCTGCTGTTGAAACTTTAGGATCAACTATGGTTATTTGTTCAGACAAAACCGGTACTTTAACACTGAATCAAATGACTGTTGAAAAGGTTTATTATGATGGTCAATTGCATTATGCTCAAGATCCACTTGATAATAATGGTAAATTTATTTGCTCTTTCGCTTTCCCTAATGACTCTAAAGTCGATGCTCAAGGAAATGTCAACGGTGACCCTACTGAAACAGCCCTCATTCAATACGCCTTAGACCATGGGATGGATCTCAAAGGACAATTAAGACAATTCCCTCGAGTAGAGGAAATTCCTTTTGATTCAGGCCGTAAATTAATGTCAACCATTCATGAGACCGATGATGGCCGTTATCTAGTCTTTGTTAAAGGAGCTCCTGATCAATTAATTAAGCGCTCAAGCTCTATTCAAAAAGCCCAAGAAGTTACTGCAATGACTGAGGCTGATCGAGAAGAAATTATAGAAGTCAATGCTAAATTAGGTCGGCAAGCATTAAGAGTTTTAGCAGGTGCCTATAAAATAATTGATGAGATTCCCGCTGAAGTTACAACGGAAACCTTAGAAAAGGACCTAGTTTTCACTGGTTTAGTCGGTATGATTGACCCAGAAAGAACAGAAGCCAAAGCTTCTATTGAAAAAGCGCGTATGGCTGGTATTCGTACTGTCATGATCACAGGAGACCACGCAATGACTGCTCAGGCCATTGCTGAACGTTTAACTATCTTAGACCCAAATGACAGCGAAAATGAACGTCACGTAATGACCGGAGCCCAATTAGATGAAATTACAGACGATCAGTTAGCTAAAGAAGTTGGAAATTACTCAGTTTATGCTAGGGTTTCACCAGAGCATAAAGTGCGTATTATCCGTGCTTGGCAAGCCAATGATGCCGTTGTCTCAATGACCGGTGATGGAGTTAATGATGCGCCATCTCTTAAACAAGCAGATATTGGTGTCGGTATGGGTATCACTGGTACAGAAGTCTCTAAGGGTGCTTCAGACATGGTCTTAGCTGATGATAATTTCCAAACCATAGTTGTAGCAGTCGAAGAAGGACGAAAAGTATTTGCTAATATCCAAAAAGCTGTTCAGTTCTTACTTTCTGCTAACCTTGGAGAGGTGATCACTTTATTTACAGCCACTTTATTCGGTTGGGTGATTTTAGAACCAATTCATATCCTGTGGATTAACTTAGTAACGGATGTCTTCCCTGCTATCGCATTAGGTATGGAGAAAGCAGAGTCTGATGTAATGTCACACCGTCCACGTACTAAAAAAGATTCTTTCTTATCCTTTGGGGTGGCACCCTCTATCCTTTATCAAGGGATTCTAGAAGCTTTAATTACGCTATTCGTATATTGGTATGCTGCTGAAGGCCCAATGCAAACATCCTTAATAGGAGAGGAACGACACGTTCTTGCTGAGACTATGGCCTTCATTACACTTGGTTTAATCCAACTATTCCATTCATATAACGTCAAATCCGTTTTCGCTTCCCTATTCAGCCGTAATCCTTTTGACAACAAGTGGCTAAACTTAGCCTTCTTAGTATCCGGAGCAATGCTTTTAGGTGTTGTATTAATTCCTGGTATCAGTCAATTCTTTGATGTTCATGCTTTAACAGCTGGACAATGGGGAATTGTTGTCGCAGCCGCCCTCTCAATTGTGGTGGTGGTAGAAATTGTTAAATTTATTATGCGTTTAAGTGGGTTCGCTGACAAATATAATCAATAAGCCTATCAAAAAAGCTGGGACAAAAGGACCTCTCAGCCACCTCAATATTTACAGCGAGCCTAGATTGGAAAGTAACTTTCCAATCTAGGCTCGCTGCTTTGGGTATTTACGTAGATTATTGGCCATAAATATCCGCTCGACATCGGTCTTAGAAAAGCTATTACGACCGTTAAATATCGCTTGATGAGTGGTGTGTTTTTCTTCACGAGGAATAAAATCCTGGCAATTTTTCGGTGATACTTTTGAGACGACCGCGTTCTTTTTGCGTTCATCCGCTCCGGCAACAGTTTGCGATTCAATCGCTCAGTTAAGCGTTTCAATTTCTTCACTTAAGAGCTGCTGAATCTCAGATTGAATCTGTTTGACTACCTCATGAATCCGCCTAAACATTATGATTTTCAGGGAATAAACAATCCATTTCCAGTAGCAAGCAAGTTTGATTCATAGTATACTGTTGCTAGATAGAAAGCCCCTCCTGAATGGCTTTGTGATTACTACGATTACAGCAGGAAACGCTTTCTTTGTTTATATTGTTAAAGAAAAAGTCCGATTAACGATTATATCGTTGACCGGACTTTCTTTAATTATTCAAGGCTTTTGTCCCAGCCCCTTGTTTTATTCTCTAATTTGACCAGAACCTTCAATGAGGTATTTGTAAGTAGTCAGAGCCTCTAATCCCATAGGCCCTCTGGCATGAAGTTTTTGAGTTGAGATACCAATTTCTCCTCCGAATCCGAAGACTTCACCATCCGTAAAACGCGTCGAAGCATTTACATAAACAGCTGCCGAATCGACATCATTCATAAAATCTTGCGCCACTGAATAGTCTTGCGTAATAATAGCTTCGGAGTGTCCAGTTGAAAAACGGCTGATATGGTCAATCGCTTGGTCATAATTTTTTACAATTTTTATTGCCACTACTAAATCTAAGAACTCTGTCTCATAATCTTCCTCACTAACCTGTACGGAATATGGCAATAAGTCACGTGTTTGCTCATCTCCTAAGATTTGAACATTGGCATCAAACAAGGCATTTCCTATTTGTGGTAAGTAAGCCTTAGCGAAAGCCTCATCAACAATGATTGTCTCAACAGCATTACATACAGAAGGACGTTGTGTTTTAGCATTGACAACAATCGTCTGAGCCATTTTAAAGTCTGCTTTTTCATGTATATAAATATGGACATTGCCTACTCCCGTTTCTATAACAGGAACAGTGGCATTTTTCACCACATTTTGAATTAAACCTGCTCCTCCTCTTGGTATTAAGCAGTCAACATAATGATTCATTTGCATGAGTTGAGTAACTAACTGTCGATCAGGGTCTGTAATTAACTGAACACAGTACCTAGATAAGCCAGCCATTTCAAGGCCTGCTTGAATGGCTTCAACGATTGCTCGGTTGGTGGCGATGGCTTCTTTACCTCCTCGTAAAATAACAGCATTTCCTGCTTTTAGACATAAACCAGAAGCATTCGCTGTCACATCGGGACGTGATTCATAAATAATGCCAATTACACCTAGTGGGACAGGTCTTTGACTAATGCGCAAGCCCAATTCATTCACCCATTGCTTGCGTGTGTTAGCTAATGGATCTGCTAACTGAGCTATTTTTCGAATACCTGCTACCATTGATGCAAAACGCTTTTCATCTAGGGTTAATCGCTCGATCATGGCAGCTACCATGCCATCCGCACGCGCGTTCTCTACATCTTGAATATTTTGCTCTAAAATACTTTCTTGCTTTTCTTCTAAAGATTGAGCCATAGCTAATAAAGCTTGGTTTCTCGCTTGACTGCTTAACTTACGTAATTTTTCAAAGCTTTCTTTTGCTCTTTTTCCAATGGTTAATAATTCGATCGATGTTGCCATTTTATTTATCCCCTTTCCGATGGAAAAAAGTTCCAATACTTTTACCTTTTAGAATATCAAAAATTATCGAAGGATCGGCTCCTGAGGTAATGACTAAGGATGAATCGGTAGTAAAGATGACCTCGGCTGCATTCAATTTAGTAGCCATACCTCCAGTTGAAAATTCTGAGCCTTTTCCCATTGCCATTTGCTGAATTTCTTGTGTGATTTCAGTCACTTGATCAATTAACTGAGCATGAGGGTTTTGTTGTGGGTTTGAGTCATATAAACCATCAATATCTGAAAGAATAATTAAAAGGTCAGCATCTGTAATTTTAGCTACAATAGCAGATAAGGTGTCATTATCACCAAACTTGGTTTGATGATTTAACTCCTCAACTGCTACCGCATCGTTTTCATTAATAACGGGGACAATTTTTCGTCTTAATAAGGTATCCATGGCTACTTGAACATTTTGTAGCGATTGAGGATAATCAACTACATCTCGTGTTAAAAGAATTTGGCCGACATTCACGCCATAATATTTAAAGAAGCGAGAATAGTGTCCCATTAATAACGTCTGACCGACAGCTGAAGCTGCTTGTTGGTCTGCAATGGTAGTTGGATAGTTGGCTTCATTTAAGTCCATACTCCCTACACCAATAGCTCCCGAGGAAACAATGACAACTTCTTTACCTTCTTGGATCAAACTAGCACAGACATAAGCTAAGCGATCTAATTTAGTGAAATTAATCCCTTCATCGGACAATATTGTGTTTGTTCCTAACTTAATAATAATTCGTTTTGCATTTTTTAAATCACTACGTTTCATTCTCTACCCTCTTTTACAATTCAATAGCCTTATTATAGGAAAGTTTCATGTCTGGGTAAAGTATCCATACTATTCTCTTTGAAAAGTGAAAATCCCTTTACAATTTTAATTTCCCTTTTTAGCCGCTGATAATTCTAGCTTTGATAAATAATTTCCTAAAGCTCGATTGTAAACTCTTCGCTCTAAAATAATTGATTTTTCTTTCTGGTATTCTCTTTCCAAGAAATCATAATAAGTCCCTGGCGTTTGGATTCCAACCAAAGGGGAAAGAGCCAACCCTATTTCCTTAATAATATCATCAGAAAATAAAACACAATTTGTCCAAAAAACAAAATATGTTTGAAATTGCCCTTCTTTGAATTTATAAAATTTTGTATATTTAGTTTGACGCATCAATTTTCCTACAAAAGAATTTAGGACTGTCTTGGATTGAGGATGCCAATTAATTGTTTTTTCTTTAATGCCATTCAACTTTTCCTCTAACTGCTGGGCTTGTTGTTTAGAAAGCGCGATATCATATTCTACAATCGTCAGACGATTTTTTAATGAAAAGGATAGATATTCTGAACGATCAATTAAGGCCAAGACACCTTCTCCACTTGTATCCAACAAATTTCTAGTGTCATCATCTTGATTGCCATAAAAATAAACAGTATCTTTATATGCAATGTTCATATGACCCACCCTATCAAATGTTGATTTTCCAACAGGTATTTGGATAGTAATTAAATTGTCTTCTTGCTTTGGCAAGTCATTTTCATTAGCCAAAAGTGACGCTCTATAATCGGATTCAATATCTTGGGTCGTGTCTATCAGTATTTCATCTACTTTTCTAATTAACTTCTGAGGAAACAAAGCTGAAAAGAGCACTGGCAAGGGTAGGCGTAGACTTCTTCGCCAAATATGCTGCTTTTCAAGATCAAGTAGGTTAAAGCCCCCATCATATAGATAGCTGATTCCAAGAAAAATAAGGTAGATACCCAAACGAAGCAAAGCAGGATAACCCTGATTCATTATTAAAATACTATCAATAGCAAATATAAAATTCGCAATTGCAAAAGCTAAACGTTGATAACGCTCAAAGGCCTTATCTTTAAACATTAGGTAATAAGAAAAGAAATTTAAGAGAGCCAATAATAACTGATAAATTCCTACGCAACGCACCATCCATAAATAAAAATTGGGCGAATTAGTCAAGAGTCCGCATGCAAAAATAATCTGCCCTAGACTTATTATTGGTGGTGAAAACCTCACTTTTGATGAGTTATTAAATATATGACCCAATAGATACGCCAGAAAATCTACCCCTCCAATTATTAAGATGATTATAGCTAGACCATTTAAAAGTATATTTGCAATTTTTAGCTTAAACAGCAAGAGAGCTATGCCCAGCGCTGATAAAATTAGACCCTCTAAAATATATGAATAATTTTTCTTATTTATTATTCTCATCCCTTTTTTCTCTTTTCAATTACTTTTATATTTTAGCATAGACGCTAAATAAATTTACTTACCTTATATTGATCTCAAACATGATGGTTGCTCTTAAACTTTTGTTCTATATGTTATACTTATTTCAAAATATAAGTTAGGAGCTCAATTATGTTTAAAAACCCCTATGTGAAATATGTTTATGATGATCTTCAAGCAAAATTCAGTGAACAAGTCGAGTATCTGCAGGCAGTTAAAGCGTTTTTATCCGCCATCGAGCCCCTAGTTGAACAAGATGAAAGTCTAGAAAAAGAAGCGATACTTGAGCGTATGGTTACACCGGAAAGAATCATTAAATTCCGAGTCCCTTGGCAAGATGACCAAGGTCAAGTCCATGTAAACTGGGGGTATCGTATCCAGCATTCTTCTTTACTTGGCCCCTACAAAGGAGGCTTACGTTTTGATACACAAGTTAATGAGAGTGTAATGAAATTTTTGGCTTTCGAACAGACTTTGAAAAATGCCCTGACTGGTCTACCTATGGGAGGTGGTAAAGGAGGAAGTGATTTTTCAACACGTGGTAAATCTGATCAAGAGATTATGCGCTTTTGTCAATCCTATATGACTGAACTAGCTAAACATATTAATGAAAAAATAGATGTTCCTGCCGGTGATATCGGCGTTGGAAAGCGTGAAATTGGTTATATGTATGGCCAATATAAACGCCTTAAGGGGGTTGAGCTAGGAAGCTTGACTGGAAAACCTATCTTGGCTAATGGATCACTTGGTCGAGAAGAAGCCACTGGGTACGGTCTCATCTATTTCCTTCAAGCCATGTTAAATGAAGAGAAGGAACAAATATCACAAAAACGCTTTATGATCTCAGGGCTTGGAAATGTTGGTTTAAATGCTATCAAAAAGGTTATGCAATTAGGTGGAATGGTATTAGCTGTATCCAACAGTCAAGGATCACTTTATGATCCAAGAGGCATCAATATTAATCACTTAGAAGATATTCTTGCGCACCATAAGAAAGACCTATCTATTTACACTCAAGAGTTCCCTCATGCTTCTTATTCACAAGACTCAATCTGGTCGCGTCAAATTGCAGCAGATATTGCCCTACCTTGTGCCACACAAAATGAAATAAATGCTCATCAAGCCAGAAACTTAATCGCTAATGGTGTGCGTTTTTTAGCTGAAGGAGCCAATATGCCATGCATGTCGGAAGCTATTGAGGTGTTCAACCAGAGTAAAGATTTTATTTGGGCTCCAGCTAAAGCAGCTAATGCGGGAGGAGTGGTTGTTTCTGGTTTAGAAATGTCACAAAACGCAATGCGTCTCCAGTGGTCTTTTGAAGATGTCGATCACAAACTACAAGCAATTATGTCTGATATCTTTGCTAACTGTAAAGAAACTTGTTTAAAGTTTGATTTGGGTAAGAATTATGCAACTGCAGCAGATATAGCCTCTTATCAAAAAATTGTTCAACTCATTCAGATGCATGGCCTGATATAATTAAAAATTAAAAGTGTAGGTGAAAATTTCACCTACACTTTTAATTTTTGCTTAAGTTTTTAGACTAACCTATCTGCCTTTGTACCAAGGTCTTCCAATCTTTTTTACGATAGATATAGAAGCCCCATACTACAATCAACATATTAGAAACCAGCATAGAAATCCAAATACCTGTCGATCCTAAGTCTGTAAAGTAACGCAGGTACATGACAATTGGTACACGGATAAACCATAAACGTCCCAAGGTCATTAACATAGAATATTTGGTTTGACCACAGCCTTGGAAAAAACCATTGAGGGCAGCAAATAAACCCATAAAGAAAATAATGAAAGCTGTATAAGCTAGGTACTCTTTGGCTTGCATCCAGAGGTCGCTATCTGCTGATTCTTTAATGAAGATACTTAAAATCGGTTGTTGGAAAAGAATCATCAAAGCAGAAGAGATTACCGACATAAACAAAATGAAAATAATAGCTCGTTTAAAAATTTGATTGGCGCGAGTATAGAGTTTGGCTCCCATATTTTGACCAACGATTGAAGTAAGTGCCATCCCTACTCCCATTTGCGGTTGCATCACAATATCTGAAATACGATTAACCATAGAAAAAGCTGCCAGTGTATTTGTTCCGTATGAGGTAATCAAAGCGTTCATAACCGTAAATCCTAATGAAGACCCCCCATAACCTAAGAAAGATGGTAAAGCCAATTTCATAATATGTTGACTGGTTGGCCAATCAAAGCGAATCCCCTTCAATTGAGGTTGAATTCTAGATTGTTGGCTAACTACATAAATAGCTAGCACAATTAATACAATCTTAGATACAACAGTAGCCCAAGCAGCACCTGCTATTCCCCAACCTAAACCAGGAATATTAAGTATTGGGACTTTGTCATAAATAAATATAGGATCTAATATAATATTGATTGTCATCGAAATAGCAGAAATAGCCGTCATAATTTTGGTGTTCCCTTGAGCATTTAAGATGGCCTGGTAGGTGAAGTAAGCAAAATCAAAGGCAAGACCAATAAAACTTATTTTAAAATAAATAATTGATTTGTCTAAAAAACTTCCGCTTCCGCCCATAACTGACAGCATCCAAGGAGTTGCTAGATAACCTAAGAAAGCAAGAACAATACCCAGACTTAATGTCAACAGCAAGGTATTATCTACATATACTTGAACTCGTTCATACTGTTTGGACCCTAAAAAGTTTGATAAAAGAGCTGTGGCTGCTACTCCTATTCCCATGCCTAGTGAAATAAAAAAAAAGTTTAAAGGCCACGAAAAAGCAGAGGCTGCAAAATCCTCAGCGGAAAGTTGAGCCAAAAATAAACCGTCTGCCACAGTATAAAAGGTACGTACCAAATTATTAATCATTAAGGGGGCCGAAATTGTTAAGATAACTTTCCACATAGGGCCATGCGTTAGAAAATCCCTGTTATTAATCTTTTGCTTCAATCTTAAACACTCCTATAAGTAAAAGAGTCAATCAGCAGGGTGCTAACCGACTCCTTTGATTTATTAAACGAACCCCTAAATTCTAGCGACACCTTCTTCAACTGCACAATCTGCTACAGCCTTAGCTACAGCATCTGCCACTCCATCCGCTAGGGGTGAGACAATGATATTGTCCGGGCGTAAGTCTTCTTCAGCTACCATTTCTGCAATTGCGATAGCTGCTCTTTCCTTCATTTTATCAGTAATTTCTTTTGCACGCACTGATAAAGCTCCTTTAAATATTCCTGGAAAAGCTAAAACATTATTAATTTGATTTGGGTAATCTGATCTGCCCGTTCCAACTACTTTAGCACCTGCTGCGATTGCATCTTCAGGCATAATTTCAGGAACCGGATTTGCCATAGCAAAAATTAATGGTTCATTCATAGATTTTACCATTTCTTTACTCACAACATCTGGGGCAGAAACGCCAATTAAGACATCTGCTCCTTTCAATGCATCCGCTAGTTCACCTTGCATTTTACTAGAATTTGTCAATTTTGCAATAGCTGCTTTTGCTGGATCTAAATCTGGATTCCCATCACAAATAATCCCTTTACGATCTACCATAATGATTTCGCCAAAATTCATTTGAATTAATAATTTGGCAATGGCAATTCCTGCCGCTCCTGCACCGTTAATAACCATTTTCAATTTACCCATAGGTTTTTTGGTTAGTTTAATAGCATTAATCAAAGCTGCTGCTGTTACAATAGCTGTACCGTGTTGATCGTCGTGGAAAACAGGAATGTCAGTGCGTTCTTTTAGCTTAGCTTCAATCTCAAAACAAGTGGGTGCTGAGATATCTTCAAGATTAATCCCGCCAAAACTTTTAGAAATCATAGCGATTGTATCAACGATTTCATCAACGTTTTTGCTATCCACACATATTGGGAAAGCGTCCACATCGGCAAAGCGTTTGAATAGGGCACATTTGCCTTCCATGACTGGCATGCCAGCTGCTGGACCAATATCTCCCAAACCTAAAACCGCTGTCCCATTTGTTACAACTGCTACTAGATTGTTACGACGTGTTAATTTAAAAGATTCTTCATAATCTTTAGCTATCACACGACAAGGTTCAGCTACTCCTGGAGAGTAAGCTAAAGATAAATCTTCAGCTGTGTCGATATTCACACGACTATTTACTTCAATTTTACCAGCTACATCATAATGTAATTTTAAAGATTTTTCAAAAATATCCATTTTAACTTCCTTTCTAATTAGACCATTGTAGACGGATCAACTAAACGATCAAACTCTTCTGCTTCTAGATAGCCTAGAGCTAAGCAGGCTTCTTTAAGTGTAGTGTCTTCTTTGAAAGCTTTTTTAGCAATCTCAGCCGCTTTCTCATAACCGATATGTGTATTTAACTTAGTCACAAGCATAAGCGATTGATCAACTAGTTCTTTCATACGACCTTCATTCACTTCAATTCCTACTAAACACTTATGATCAAATGAAGCAATCGCATCAGATAACAATTGAACGGATTGAATAAAGTTATAAATCATCACTGGCATATAGACATTCAATTCAAAGTTCCCTTGTGAATTAGCCAAGCTCATTAAACTATCATTAGCCATCACTTGAGCTGCCACCATTGTTAATGCTTCACATTGAGTGGGATTCACTTTTCCAGGCATGATAGAAGAGCCCGGTTCATTGGTTGGTAAAGTAATCTCCCCAATACCACTGCGTGGTCCGGAAGCTAGCCAACGGACGTCATTAGCGATTTTCATCATATCGCTTGCCAAGGCTGCTAGTGCCCCATGTGTAAAGACTAATTCGTCTTTGCTCGCTAGAGAATGAAATTTATTTGATGAAGTAACTATTGGTAAATCCGTTATTTCAGCTAAGACTTGTGCTACTTTTTCAGCATAACCTTCTGGTGTGTTGAGGCCTGTTCCGACTGCTGTTCCCCCTAATGCCACTTCATAAAGAGGTTGTAAACTTAAGTCAATCATCCTTTTGGATTGTTTAATCGATGACAACCACCCGCTGACTTCTTGTCCAAAGGTAACGGGTGTAGCATCCTGTAAGTGGGTTCTTCCATTTTTAACAACATGGCGGTACTTTTCTTCCATCATGCTTAAAGTATCCATGATATGATCTAGTACTGGAAACAATTGCGAATGGATTTTTACTAATGCGGCCAAATGCATGGCTGTTGGAAAAACATCATTCGAAGACTGAGACTTATTAACATGATCATTTGGATGAAGTAATTGTTTACCTACAAGCTCGTTTCCACGATTGGCAACTACTTCATTGACATTCATATTAGATTGAGTGCCTGAGCCTGTTTGCCAAACAATTAATGGGAAATGTTCATCTAAATCGCCTGCTAAAATTTCGTTACAAACCTGCTGAATCAGTTCTGAGCGTTCTTGATCGAGTACGCCTAAAGCCTGGTTGGCAGTTGCGGCCGCTTTTTTAACTAAAGCAATGGCGCAAATAACATCCCGAGGCATTTTTTCACTACCAATCTCAAAATTTTGATAAGATCGCTGCGTCACTGCCCCCCAATACCTATCTGCTGGAACCTGAATTTCTCCAAGCGAATCATGCTCAATTCTAACTTTCACAAGCCTTCCTCCTTTTAAAATATATAACATTTAGCTTATATCACCAATTATACACTCTAAGTTCTAAAATGAAACCCTTTACAAAAAATATTTTACTTTTCCCTCAAAATATCTAAAAAAGCAGTGACGGCTTTTGATTGATAGCGGTCTCTCTTCCAATAGAAATTAACCGGTCGTTTAGCATTTTCACTCTCTAAACGATAGTATTTAACTTGGTCAGTATGACTAATATGTTGGATCAAGGCTTCTCCAATGAAGGAAACGGCGATACCTGATGAAGAAATATTATACGCCGTTAATTGCTGCTCTACTTCAAAAGCGATATTAGGAATAAAGTGAGCTTCTTGACAAATTGTTCTTGCTCTAGCTCCAGTATCATTGGTTACTTTCAAAAAAGCAAAGGGTGCATCCTTAAATTCCTTCAAATATTTTAGCGGGAGACTGAGAGAATCTGAAGCATGCGCTTTAATTACTTCTAGACTTAGCTGATAATCCTGTAATAAGTCATTCACTTCAAACTTTTCGGGAACCGCTAAGAGTAAAGATTCCGTTACAAACTGATAATGATCATAGTAACGACTATCTAAAAAAGTGTTATCAAGTAGTAAATCAATTTCTCCTTCGTGCAATAAAGCGATTAGTTTACTTGATGTTTCTTCAAATAAATCAATTTGAATTTCAGGATAAATCTCATTAAACTTAGCCATTAACTTGGGTAAAATCATTGAAGCAAAGAGGCTTGTTCCCCCAATAGCAATGCGTCCATACTGTAAATTATCGACCTTCGAAATATATTGCTGAAAATCTTCTTCTATTCGTTGGATTTCCTTGGCATTACGAATATACTCCACCCCAAATTCGGTTAATTTGATCGGTATAGTGGATCGATCAAAGATATCATGACCCAAACGTTTCTCAATCCGCTTAACATTTGCACTTAGTGAGGGTTGAGAGACAAATAGACGTTCTGATGCTTTTGAAAAGGATTGCTCTTCAAAAACGGTCATAACATATTCTTTTCCATGAAACATTACCGCACCCCTTTATAAAATTTATGTTATATCCAGTATAACTCAATCCATGTTGAAGTTAAAGCCCTTTCATTATATAATGAACAAGAAATACTAATACTTTAGGAGGCATTCCATGAAAAACTCTGAAAACAAGGAATTTAGAGAAGAATATGATTCGATTGGTTCTCATCAAGTGCCGGAAACTGCCTATTATGGTGTTCAGTCTATCCGAGCAAAAGAAAATTTCCCTATTACTGGACAATTACTAGATCCTATTTTTATCCAAAGCCTGGCTTATATTAAGAAAGCTTCCGCCATGACAAATGGTAAGCTGGGACTTATCAGTGAAGAAATTATGCAAGCAATCATTAAAGCTTGTGAGGAAGTTCTTACAGGCGAATTAGACCAAGAATTTATTGTAGACCCTATCCAAGGTGGCGCAGGGACTTCTATGAATATGAATATTAACGAAGTTGTTGCGAATCGCGCCAATGAAATCCTAGGCAAAGAAAAAGGTAAATATAATCCTGTTCACCCTAATGACCATGTGAATTATGGCCAATCTACCAATGATGTCATCCCAACTGCAGGTAAATTGACGATTTATCAACTATCTCAAGGCCTTCTTAAAGAAATAGAGCGTTTAGAAAAAACACTTACTAAAAAGTCCTCAGAATTTAACGATGTCATCAAAATGGGCCGTACTCAAATGCAAGATGCCATCCCAATTCGTTTAGGACAAGAATTTAAAGCCTATGCCAGCGCAGTGCGTCGCTCTCATCAAAGACTTACTCAAGTAATTGAAGAGATGTTAGTAGTAAACATGGGAGCAACTGCTATTGGGACTGGTTTGAATGCGGATGTGGAATATGTCGAACAAATTGTTCCTACTCTAGCTGAAATTACCGACCTTTCATTACAACAAAGCGAAGACTTAGTAGATGGCACACAGCACATTGATTCGTTTTCAGCTGTTTCAGGTGTTCTAAGAACATTCGCTCTTAGTCTTTCAAAAATTGCTAACGACTTACGTTTGATGTCTTCAGGACCAAAAACAGGTTTTAACGAAATTAACCTACCTAAAAAGCAAAACGGCTCTTCTATTATGCCAGGTAAGGTAAACCCTGTTATTCCTGAAGTAGTGAGTCAAATTGCTTATCGAGTTGTTGGTAATGACACTACAATCGCCATGTCAGTCGAGGCTGGACAATTGGAATTGAATGCCTTTGAACCTGTCATTTTCTATTCACTCTTTGAGTCAATTAAAATTCTTCAAAATGGCATTGCGACCTTTATTGATAATTGTATTGCCGACATCACTGCTAATCCTGAACGTTGTCAAGAACTTGTTGATCAAAGTGTCGGAACGATTACTGCCCTAGTACCTCATATTGGCTATCAGAAGGCTGCCGAAATTGCCAAACGGGCACTCAATAACAATGAACGTGTTAGAGATATCATCTTATCTGAAGAGATACTAGATGAAGAAGAATTAGAAAGTATTTTAGCTCCAGAAAAAATGACAAGTCCTGGAATTAGTCATAAATAATTTAAAAAGAGAGGGGCTGTATCATAAGTCCATTTTTGCTATAACCTTTAAAATAAGACCCGAGATA